>JBHICW010000020.1:0-16210 GCA_046759785.1 Alphaproteobacteria bacterium | reverse complement strand
GATTTCGGAACCTTTGAAATCGAGGGCCTATAGCAAGCACCGCAACATCTGCTAATCGGCTCATTCCGGACATTCCGAAGTCGGGTCCCTTGGGTCCGTTTATGGCCAATATGCGACATTCGAGCCTGCCCCTGCCACGTAGATTTTCCCGTTGTATTCGGCTAGTCTCCCTTCACGGGAGATACAGGGATGGAACGCCGTCTCGTCGCCGTCGCGGTCGAAAACCTGGGACCTAGTCAATGTCCGATACCGAAATGATGCCGCGAACCCTTTACACAAAGAGTGGCGATGTGACGATCGCCTACCAAGTGTTGGGCGACGCTCCGATTGACCTCGTATACGCACCCGGCTGGGTTTCCAATGTGGAATACGGATGGGAGAACCCGGATTTCTCGCGCTTCTTCAAGCGATTGAGTTCCTTCTGTAGGCTGATCCTTTTTGACAAACGCGGCACTGGCTTGTCGGACCGCGATGTTGGGTTCCCGACGCTCGAACAGCGCACGGACGATATCCGTGCGGTTATGGATGCCGTCGGTTCCGAAAAGGCGACGATCATGGGCGCATCAGAAGGCGGCAATATGTCGGCACTATTTGCTGCCACCTATCCGGAAAGAACCCAGGCCGTGATCCTATATGGCTGTGGTGCAAAAGGCAGTTGGGCCCCGGACTATCCTTGGAGGATGAACCAGGAGGAAATTGAAGACTACCTTGCGGAGATGGAACGGGACTGGGGTCTCCCGTTTGACCTAAAGGACGCAGCACCTAGTGTCGCCGATGATGAAGCGGCGCAGGCATGGTTTGCAGCATATCTGCGGTTTTCGGCAAGCCCACGTGCCGCCATGACAATCACCCGTCTAAACTTTTCCATAGACATCCGTGAGGTCTTGCCCACTGTTCAGGCGCCGACCCTGGTACTTTGTCGCCAAGGCGACCGATGGGCCAAAATTGAGGAAGCGCGATATCTGGCCGAGCACATCCCAGGAGCGCAGCTGGTGGAGCTCCCCGGGGAGGATCATCTACCTTGGTGGGGAGGACAAGATGAAGTTGTCGGCGCAATTCAAGAATTTGTGACCGGCACGCGTGAAGGCGCACCAGCAGATCGGGTTCTGCTCACCATACTCATGACGGATATTGTCGCTTCTACCGAAAAAGCATCGTCGTTGGGAGATCGGAGATGGAAGGAACTCCTGCAGCAACACGACGCGACAGTGCGGCGCGAGGTGAGCAAATTCGAGGGGCAGGAAGTCAATACGACGGGTGATGGATTTGTTCTTGCCTTTACCGGCCCGACTAGGGCTATCCAGTGTGCAAAAGCAATCCGGCAGGAGCTGCGATCTTTAGGACTGGAGGCGCGGGTCGGCCTGCATACTGGAGAGTGTGAGCGGCGCGGCGCCGATTTGAGTGGCATTGCCGTTCACATTGCGGCACGCATTCTGGACGGCGCTTCCGAGAGTTGCATTCTCGTTTCGAATACGGTCAAGGATCTGGTTGTTGGCTCGGGTCTTGAATTTGCTCAGTACGGAACCCAATCGCTGAAAGGCATACCCGGCCAGTGGACTCTATTTAGGGTGCTGGAATAGGCGCCAATGAGTGCGCTTTTGGAGGGTCGATGATACGTCCTAAATGTCCGCTCAGGGTCAAAAGGCGAAATCCGGCGACCATTTACTCGATGGCCGCTTCCCGAGGAGAGGCGGACTCCGGACCACTCGATCGCACGGCTACGAGTCCGTGCCCTAAGCCCTCACAGGATCGAGATCAGCGCGTCGAGCACCTCGTCGGGCCGCTCTGTCGGCCCTCATACTTCGACAAGCGGAGCCATGAGGACCTCACCCTGAGCTTGTCGAACGGTGGTTCCCTGCTATTCGTTGAAGAACGCGAGGCTGCGGGTCTCGATGCTCTCGCGCGGCGCGGCGTCCGCGGGCGTCGTCGGGTCGTCGAACGCGGTATGCAGGGTGAACCGCGCGCGCCCGTCGGCCGCGGAGTCGTAGCACTTGATCAGCACCGCCTCGTTCGCCTGCATGTCGGGAAAATAGAACCAGCGGTGGTCGGGGTTGTAGGCGGCGTGGTAGATCTCGCCCGTCCGGTCGGCGTAGACGAGATCGGCCGTCACCAGGTCCTTGGGCTCGATGCTCTGGGCGTCGGCGAGCGCAAGCGGCGACGACCGCACGGGTCCGCGGATCGGCTGCCAGACGTTGAACTCGGCGAAGCGTCGCTTGAGCAGTGCCTCGGCCTCGTCGGCGTCGAACAGGTCGCGCACCCGCTGGGGCCCTGAGCGCTCGGTGTAGTCGTTGTGCACCAGCCGCACGGGCGCGCGCTCGGCCTTGGCGCCGGGCTCGCCGCCACCTTCGGCGCGCCGGGTGTGGTCGAAGACGACCGCCCGCGAGGCTCCCGTTACCCGCTTCACCAACCGCTCGATCTCGGGGTAGTAGACGGCGCGCACCTCGTCGTCGTCGTAGAAGTCGGCGACCTTGGTGTCGTGGCGCGCGAGCACGAACCCCTGGCGGTCGAGGGAAAGGTCACGGGCGATGGCGCGACCGTCGTGAATCCGCACCGTAAACGCTGAATACTCGCCATCCCGCCTCGGTTGGCCGGTCCCGGGCGGCGGGTTGTAGCTGACCGGCTTCTGGTCCGCATCGACCAGGTAGATCAGCCCGGCCTCCACCTGTTGGGGCGCGTCTGCCGGGCCGGAATGGGGCTCAGGGCTCATCGTCATCTCCATCCTCATGCGCTTGAAAATTGCTAACGCAATGCGCGCATGGTTGGTTCTGCTGCTCTCCCAAATAGGCGCCGGCAAGCGGTTTGACAAATGACGATTGCTCAATATCCAAGTTAGGACACCTAACCCGAAAGGAACGGTCTGCCGCGGGCCGCGTTACTCCGGCTCGGCGGCCCTCCAAGCCTCAAGAAGCGGTTCCATCCGCAGTGGGGTCGGCGGCCGCTCGACCCGAGCGAATATGCTCAATCGCATCCATGAGCCGAACCCGCGCGCCAGCGACGCCGAACCAAGGTGGCCGATCCAGCCCTTCACTCGGGGTGACAAGGGCTTGTGGCCCCAGTCCGGCCGGGTCCGGCCCACAAAGCCGTGTGAAATCGCCGGAACAAAATGGGGTAATAGCATACGTGCGCGCGGACCCCGTCGGGGGGGTTGCCCCGCCCTGGCCTACGCATGGCAAACGCAAGATCTTTGCCACGAAACGCATCTCCCTGGTACCTGCTTGGTACCTAGAAGGATCAAGGGATTACGCTCTTTAGCCTAACCTGTTGAGCGAACTGGTGGAGCCGAGGGGAGTCGAACCCCTGACCTCTTGAATGCCATTCAAGCGCTCTCCCAACTGAGCTACGGCCCCATGCGCGCCCCGAGGAGGTGCGTTCCCGCTCGAAAATTAAGGGTACGGCTCGGACGAGGCAAGGGGACATTTGAGCCCTCTCGCGGCGGAGGGCAGGCCGAGAGCTCTTCCCAGGCCTTCCGCCGCCGGTCCCCGTGCCGCGCGGCCGGTCCGGCGAAACCTTGGTGGCGCTTTGCGCTGGGCCCGGACCCCGCCCGGAGCGAACGGCGCTCAAGCGGCGCTTACGTCGGGCGCGGCCGTGCCGCAGGTCGTTGCCTTGAGCGCACTTCGCCCGGCATTTCGCAGCGCCTTGATCGGTGGGGTTGCGGCCCCCATTGGCGCCCAGGGCCGGGGGGAATCAGCCGGTCACGTCCTCGTCGTCGATGCTGCCGTCCGCCACGTCGGCCAGAACCTCATCGTCTTCGCCGAGCTCATTCGCGTCTTCGATGGGGTCCTCGCCGTCCTTGTCCTCCTTCTCCTCGATGTCGACCATCCCCTCTGCTTGCTTGACCTTGACGTTGCCCTCCTTGGCTCCGCCCACCGCCACGTCGAGCTCTTGGGACGGTTTGGGCGCCGCGGTCTCGGTCACGGCGGTCGTCGTCGGATTGCCCTTCGGCCTCGGGTTGGCGTCGGGCTCGTGCTGGGCGCCGCATTTGGGGCAGACGATCGGGTCCCGCCTCAGGTCATAAAAGCGCGCCCCGCAGCGCTGGCAGCTGCGCTTCGTGCCCCATTCCGGCTTGACCACCGATGCGACCTCCTGGTCCGCTCGGAGTAGTCCGGCCCAATTGCCACGATCCTCCCCGCTCTGTCAAAACCAAAATCGCACGGCGTGCGAGCCCCTATCGCACCCGCCCGTGCGCTGTGCTAGACAAGGCCGCGATGGCCCGGCGCCCCGCCTCCCGACCCGTTGCGGCCCGCCGCTCTCCGGCTCGCGAGCCCGTGCGCGGCGGGCCGCTGGCCTCACGGCCGGCCGGCCCGCTCCACGGCGAAGCGACGCTGCCCGGCGACAAGTCGGTCTCCCACCGCGCGCTCATTCTCGGCGCGCTCGCCGTCGGGGGGACGACCGTGAAGGGCCTGCTCGAGGCCGAGGATGTGATGCGGACGGCGCGAATGGTTGAGGCCCTCGGCGCCTCGGTCAAGCGCGAGCGCCGCGGACTGTGGCGGGTCCAGGGCGTCGGCGTCGGAGGGCTGGCCGAGCCCGCCGACGTCCTCGACGTCGGCAACGCCGGCACGGCGGTGCGGCTTCTCATGGGTGTGGCGGCCACGCACCCTTTCACCACCCATTTTACCGGCGACGCGAGCCTCAGGGCCCGGCCCATGGAGCGCGTCGTCGCGCCGCTCGAACGGATGGGCGCCCGGATCGTCGCGCGGAGCGGCTGCCGCCTGCCGCTCGCCGTGGTCGGGACGGCGAGCCCCATCCCCATCGTCTACCGTCTGCCCGTGCCCTCGGCGCAGGTCAAGTCGGCGGTGCTGCTGGCCGGTCTCCACGCCCCGGGGGAGACCACGGTGGTGGAGGCCGAGCCCACCCGCGACCATACCGAGCGCCTCCTCGGCCACTTCGGCGCCGAGCTCCGGATCGGCGAGGAGGACGGCGCCCGCACGGTCACCGTGGTCGGCCAGCCTGAGCTCATGGCCCGCCCGGTCCGGGTCCCGGCCGATGTTTCCTCCGCCGCGTTCCCCGTCGTTGCTGCGCTGGTACTCCCGGACTCGGCCGTGACGCTTGAGGGCGTCGGTATAAATCCGCTGCGCACCGGGCTCGTTGAAACGCTCGCGGCGATGGGCGCTGACCTCTGCCTCGAGAACCGGCGCCAGGAGGGGTCGGAGCCGGTGGCCGACCTCGTGGTGCGGGCGAGCACCCTCGAAGGGGTGGAGGTGCCAGCCGAGCGCGCGCCCACGATGATCGACGACTATCCTGTCCTGGCGGTCGCGGCGGCCTGTGCCCGGGGGCGGACGGTGATGCGCGGCTTGAAGGAGCTTAAGGTCAAGGAAAGCGACCGGCTCGCCGCGATCGCCCGTGGGCTCGAGGCCTGCGGCGTCGACGTGGAGGTCGATGGGGACGATCTTGTCGTCACCGGCTGCGGTGGACCGCCCCCCGGCGGGGGACTGGTGGCGACGCGGCTCGACCACCGGATCGCCATGGCCTTCCTGGTGCTGGGGGCGGCGGCCCGGAAGCCCGTGCGGATCGACGACGCCGCGCCGATCGCGACCAGCTTTCCTGGTTTCGTCGAGCTGATGAACGGGCTCGGGGCCAAGATTGGCTAGGCGCGCGAAGCCGGTCCTGATCGCCATCGACGGCCCGGTGGCCGCAGGCAAAAGTACGCTCGCCCGTCGGCTCGCCCAGCATTTCGGGCTCAGGCACCTGGACAGCGGCATGCTCTACCGGGCGACCACGGCGCGGGTGCTTCGCGAGGGCGGCGACCCCACCGTCCCCGCGGTGGCGGAAGCGGCCGCCCGTGCCCTCACCGAAGCGGACCTCGCGGCGCCGGACCTCAGGGACGAGGCGGTGGGCCAGGCCGCCTCGGTCGTCGCCGCGATGCCCGCGGTGCGCGGCGCGCTCCTCGCCTACCAGCGGGCCTTCGCGGCCTTACCGCCTGGGGCGGTGATCGACGGCCGCGACATCGGGACCGTGGTGTGCCCGGACGCCCCTTATAGGTTGTTTCTCACCGCCAGCGTCACGGTGCGCGCGGAGCGCCGGTACCGAGAGCTCAAGGCGCGGGGTGAGGAGGCGACGGTCGAACGGGTGAAGAAGGAGTTGGTCGAGCGTGATGAGAGGGACCGGGGGCGCGCCGTCGCCCCCTTGAAGCCGGCGGAGGACGCGTTCGTGCTCGACACCACCGGGCTCGATGTCGAGGCCGTCTTCCGCGCGGCGCTTGACTACATCGAGGCGCGCGGCGGGCCGGAGCAGCGCCAGGGATAAGCGGTTGCGGGAACCTGCCTTCGCGGCTATAGATACCCGCCTTAGAGACCCGCCTTCCGGCCGGTTTCGAGGCTGTAACGGACCAACGAGGTTGGCCTCCGGTGGCCCGGGGGCACGACGGTTGAAACTGCCTGGCCCGGCGGGCCGAGCTGCGGGGGCCTGGAGTAGGTAACGCGCGAGGAAACGCCATGAGTGAGGAGACAGCCGCGTCCGAGGCGGCGCCCGAGACGAGCGACGAGAGCTTTGCCGCCCTCTTCGAGGAGTACTTGCGCAAGGTCGATATCGTCGAGGGCAGCGTCGTCAAGGGCAAGGTCATCGCCGTCGCCAACGACATGGCCCTCATCGACGTCGGGCTCAAAGCCGAGGGCCGCGTGCCGCTCAAGGAGTTTGCCCCTCCCGGCAAGCCGCCCGAGGTGACGGTCGGCGACGAGGTCGAAGTCTACCTCGAACGGATCGAGGGGCCGAACGGCGAGGCCGTGTTGAGCCGCGACAAGGCCCGCCGCGCGGAGGCCTGGGTCCAGCTCGAGAAGGCGTTCCAGAAGAACGAACGGGTCGACGGCCTCATCGTCGGGCGCGTCAAAGGCGGCTTCACCGTGGACTTTTCCGGCGCGCTCGCGTTCCTGCCCGGCAGCCAGGTCGATATCCGCCCGGTGCGCGACATAGCGCCGCTCATGGGCACCACCCACCAGTTCCAGATCCTCAAGATGGACCGGCGGCGGGGCAACATCGTTGTCTCCCGCCGGGCCGTGCTGGAGGAGGACCGGGCCGAGGCGCGCAACGAGCTCATCGCTGCGCTCAAGGAAGGCCAGGTGCTCGACGGCGTCGTCAAGAACATCACCGACTACGGCGCCTTCGTCGACCTCGGCGGCGTGGACGGCCTCCTTCACGTCACCGACGTCGCCTGGCGGCGCATCAACCATCCCTCCGAGGCGCTGTCCATCGGCCAGACCGTCAAGGTCCAGGTGATCCGCTTCAACCCCGAGACCCAGCGGATTAGCCTGGGCATGAAGCAGCTCGAGAGAGACCCGTGGGAGGGGGTGGAGGCGAAGTACCCGGTGGGCGTCAAGTTCACGGGCCGCGTGACCAACATCACCGATTACGGCGCGTTCGTGGAGCTGGAGGCCGGGGTGGAAGGCCTGGTCCATGTCTCGGAGATGAGCTGGACCAAGAAGAACGTCGATCCGGGCAAGATCGTTTCGACGAGCCAGCAGGTCGAGGTGATTGTGCTGGATGTGGACGCGGAGAAGCGCCGCATCAGCCTCGGCCTCAAGCAGTGCCAGGAGAACCCTTGGGAGGCCTTCCGCGAGAAGCATCCGGTGGGCAGCGAGGTCGAGGGGACGGTCAAGAACATCACCGAGTTCGGCCTGTTCGTCGGGCTCGAGAGCGACATCGACGGCATGGTCCACATGTCCGATATCTCCTGGGACCGCCCCGGTGAGGAGGCGATCGCCGACTACAAGAAGGGGAGTCGCGTCAAGGCGAAGGTCCTGGACGTCGATTTGGACAAGGAGCGGATCAGCCTCGGCATCAAGCAGCTCACCGTGGATTCCTTCGCCAAGGCCGTGGCGAAGCTGAAGCGGGGCGACATCGTCACTTGCGTCGTCACGGCGGTGCAGACCAACGGGGTCGAGGTCGCGGTGAACGAAGGGGCGCCCGGGTTCGTCCGCAAGTCGGATCTCTCCCGTGACCGGGCCGATCAGCGCCCCGAGAAGTTCGCAGTCGGCGACAAGCTGGACGGCAAGATCACCTCCATCGACCGCACGGGCCGTCGGCTCACGCTGTCCATCAAGGCATTGGAGTTCGCGCAGGAGAAGGAGGCCATGGCGGCTTTCGGGTCCTCCGACAGCGGCGCAAGCCTTGGCGACATCCTGGGCCCCGCGATCAGTAGCGCGACCCGCCGGGCCGAAGCGGAGGCCCGTGCGGCACAGGGAGAGAAAGCGACGAAGGCGGAGGAAGCGCCTGCGGGCGCGGATGAGCCCGCCCGCGGCAAGGCCGAGGAGAGGGCTGGCGCGGGGCGAAAGGAGAAGCCAAAGAAGGTAAAGAAGGCAATCAAGGCGGAGGAAGCGCCTGCGGGCGCGGATGAGCCCGCCCGCGGCAAGGCCGAGGAGAGGGCTGGCGCGGGGCGAAAGGAGAAGCCAAAGAAGGTAAAGAAGGCAATCAAGGCGGAGGAAGCGCCTGCGGGCGCGGATGAGCCCGCCCGCGGCAAGGCCGACGGCGAGGGAGGCGACGCGGGGGCCGAGCCCGCAGCCGAGGACGAGGGCTCGAGACGCGGGACGGAGGAAGGTGAGGCCGAGTCCGAACCTGCCGCGTCCACGACGAAGGAGGAGAACGAGAAGGAGGGCAAGGCCTAGGTTAGGAGGCCGTTTCGGCTCTCTTCGCAAGGGTGTCCGGCCATGCCGGTGGACGCGGATGTGATCGCAGACCGCCGCCGCCTCAAGCGGCGCCTGAGTCTCTGGCGCGTCGCCGCGATCGTCGCGGGGGTCGCCCTTGCCGTCGTCCTGGTCCAGCCCTTCGAGGACATCTTGAAGAAGGACCACGTGGCGCGGCTCAGGGTCGAGGGACTGATTGTCTCCGACCCGCAGCGCGAGGCGGCGCTCGCGGCGGTCGCGGACGAGGCCCGGGCCAAGGCCCTTATCGTGCGCATCGACTCCCCCGGCGGCACCTTCGTCGGCGGCGAGGCCCTGCACCGGGCCTTGCTGGACGTCGCCCGGGAGAAGCCCGTCGTCGCGGTGCTCGACACCGTCGCCACGTCGGCCGCCTACATGGCGGCGCTGGCCGCCGATCACATCGTCACCCGCCAGGGCACCGTGACCGGCTCGGTCGGGGTGATGCTCCAGACGACCGAGATCACCGGACTCTTGGAGAAGCTCGGCGTCTCGGCGGAGGCGATCAAGAGCACGGCGCTCAAGGCCACGCCCTCGCCTCTGGAGCCCCTGACCGACGAGGGGCGGGCTGCGGCTCGGGCCGTCGTCGACGACATGCATGGGCTGTTCGTCACCATGGTCGCCGACCGGCGGGCACTAGCTCCGGCAGAGGCCGAAGCGGTAGCCGATGGCCGGGTCTACACCGGGCGCCAGGCGCTCGAACGCAAGCTCGTCGACGCGCTGGGCGGGGAGGCCGAGGCGCGCGACTGGCTCGACGAGGCGAAGGGGGTCCCGACGAGCCTGCCGGTGCGGGAGGTGACGATCGAGCGGCCGGGCGAGTTCTGGCGCCAGTTCGTCACCGGGCTGGTCGGAAAAACGTTGTTACCAGAGAGACTTACCCTTGACGGGCTGGTTTCCTTCTGGCATCCTGACCGCCGCTAGCGCGTGGCGGGGGCACGGCGGCCTGAAGCAGGCGTCGTCCTGTGCGCGGGTCCCGGAATCGGCGGTCCGAGAAGGGGTTGCGCGATGACCAAGTCTCAGCTTATCCAGCGGCTGGCGGAGCTCAACCCGCACCTCTATCACCGCGACGTAGAGCGCATCGTCAACACCATCTTCGACGCAATCGCGGCGGCGCTGGCGCGCGGCGACAGGGTCGAGCTCAGGGGCTTCGGGGCCTTCTCGGTCAAGAAACGGGGCGCTCGCATCGGCCGCAACCCCCGCACCGGCGAGGCGGTCCAAGTCGCCGAGAAGTTCCTTCCCTTCTTCAAGACCGGTAAGGAGCTGCGCCAAAGGCTCAACGCTAGTTAGGGCCGGAGATCGGCGGGGTGCGATATCTCTTCTGGCTGGTCGCCTTGCCGGTGGGCGTGGTGGTCATCGCCTTCGCGGTCGCCAACCGGGGTCCCGTCGTCATTTCCTTCGCTCCGCTGCCGTTCGCGGTGGAGCTGTCAGTCTTCGCGGTCGTGCTCGGCGCCTTCGTCATCGGCTTCGGGGCCGGCGGAGCGGCGGCTTGGCTGAGCGCCGGTAAGGTGCGCCGACTCGCGCGGGCCCAGCGGCGCCGGATCACGTTCCTCGAGCGGGAGCTCAAGGCCGTCCGGGAGCGGGCGGACGAGACGGCGGCCGGCGAAAGGGAGGCGGCGGAACGGCTGCCGGCGGCCAGGGAGGATGGCTGACGCGCGCTAGCCCGCTCGCGCGGGGCGAGAAGCCGCGGCGACGATCGACCCAGGAGATCACGCTCTTCAAGGACGGCGGCGGCGGCATCCGGGGCGTCGCCGCCGCCAGGCTCCTGGTGCGCCGTGTCGTCTGGGCCGCCTTCGCCGGCCGCTTTCGCGTATTGCCGCCGCGGTCATTCTGCTATAAGGGCCGGAACGGCTGCCCCACGGGGAGCGCCCGGGCCGGGAAGAAGGCGGCAGCAATGACCACCGAGGACACCATCAGCCGGCTCATCTGCGCGATCGACACGGTTGACCACGACGGCGCGCTCGACCTGGCGAAGAAGGTCCGGGGGGTGGTGGGCGCCATCAAGCTGGGGCTCGAGTTCTTCACCGCGCACGGGCCGGAAGGGGTGAAGGTGGTCGCTGACGTCGGCCTGCCGATCTTCCTGGACCTCAAGTACAACGACATTCCGAACACGGTGGCGGGCGGCATCCGCGCGGCGGGGGAGCTCGATCCCTTCATGATCACCGTCCACGCGAGCGGCGGGCCGGCCATGCTGCGCGGGGCGATGGCGGCCTCGTTCCGCGTGGCCGACGCCGACGGCGGCCGCCGGCCCAAGGTGGTCGGCATCACCGTGCTCACGAGCTTCGACGCGGAGGATCTCGACGCGGTCGGCATAGAGCGCCCGATTTCCGACCAGGTCCGCCGCCTCGCCGACCTGGCTCAGGAATGCGGGCTCGACGGCGTGGTGGCGTCGGCCCACGAGATCGGTGAGCTCAGGGCCCAATGCGACCCCGACTTCCTGCTTGTCGTTCCCGGCATCCGCCCGGCCTGGTCGTCGGCTTTCGACCAGAAGCGGATCATCGCGCCTGCCGAGGCGTTGCGCCGGGGCGCCGACTACCTGGTCGTCGGCCGGCCGATCACCAAGTCCAATGACCCGGCCGATGCCGCCCGGCGGATCGTAGGGGAAATGGCGACCGTGATGGTGTGAGATGGCTGTGAGGGCGAAGATCTGCGGCGTGAACGCGCCGGTCGCGGCAACCGCCGCGGCGGAGGAAGGGGCGGCCTATATCGGCCTGGTCTTCTATCCACCCTCGCCGCGCGCCCTTACCCCGGCCGAGGCCGAGCGCCTGCTAGCCCAAGTCCCGGCAGGCCCGGGCAGGGTGGGGCTGTTCGTCGATCCGGGCGACGACGAGATCGGTGCCGTCCTGAATGGGGTGGCGCTCGATCTGATCCAGCTCCACGGCCGCGAGAGCCCGGCGCGGGTCGCCGACATCCGCCGCCGCTTCGGCGTACCGGTCATCAAGGCGATCAGCGTCGCCCGCGAGGAGGACTTGGCGCAGGCGGCGAGCTATGAGGAGGTGGCGGACTGGCTGCTCTTCGACGCCAAGGCGCCGGCCTCCTCGCCGCACGGGCTTCCGGGCGGCAAAGGCCTGGCGTTCGACTGGCGGCTCATGACCGGGTGCCGATGGCGGCAGCCCTGGATCCTGTCCGGGGGCCTTGACGCGGAGAACGTCGAAGAGGCCGTACGGGTGAGCGGCGCCGAGGCCGTGGACGTGTCCACAGGTGTCGAGGACCGGCCCGGCAACAAGAATCCGGAGAAGATCCGCGCCTTCTTGAGAAAGGTCCGAACGCTGTGACCGCGACGGGACCAGCGATGGAACAGCTCAATACCTATAGGGAAGGGCCGGACGAGCACGGCCACTTCGGCATCTACGGCGGCCGCTTCGTCGCCGAGACGCTGATGCCCCTCATCCTGGAGCTTGAGGCGGCCTACAGGCAAGCCAAGGCCGACCCGGCCTTCCACGCGGAGCTCACGTACTGGCACCGGCACTACGTGGGGCGGCCCAGCCCGCTGTACTTCGCGGGCCGGCTCACCGAGCACTTTGGCGGCGCGAAGACGTACTTCAAGCGCGACGAGCTGAACCACACCGGCGCCCACAAGATCAACAACTGCATCGGCCAGATTCTGCTCGCCCGGCGGATGGGCAAGACCCGCATCATCGCCGAGACCGGGGCCGGCCAGCACGGCGTCGCCACGGCCACGGTCTCCGCCCTGTTCGGGCTGCCCTGCACCGTCTACATGGGTACGACGGACATCGAGCGGCAGGCGCCCAACGTCTTCCGGATGAAGCTCTTGGGAGCCGAGGTGGTGCCGGTGACCTCCGGCTCCAAGACCTTGAAGGACGCGCTCAACGAAGCGCTACGCGACTGGGTCACGAACGTCGAGACGACCTTCTACATCATCGGCTCGGTCGCGGGGCCCCACCCCTATCCGATGATGGTGCGCGACTTCCAGTCGGTCATCGGCGAGGAGGCTCGGGCCCAGTTGCTTGAGGCGGAGGGGCGGCTTCCCGATACCCTGGTCGCCTGCGTCGGCGGGGGATCCAACGCCATGGGGCTGTTCCATCCCTTCCTCGACGACGATGGCGTGCGCATCTTCGCCGTCGAGGCGGCGGGCAGGGGGATCGCGACGGGCGAGCACGCGGCCTCGGTCTCCGCCGGCCGCCCGGGTGTGCTCCATGGGACTCTCAGCTACCTTCTGCAGAACGAAGACGGGCAGGTCCACGAGGCCCATTCGATCGCGGCCGGCCTCGACTATCCGGGGGTAGGGCCGGAGCACGCCTGGCTCCACGACGTCGGGCGCGTCGAGTACGTCTCGGCGACCGACGAGGAGGCGCTGGACGCGTTCCAGCTGTGCGCCCGTCTCGAAGGCATCCTGCCGGCGCTCGAGCCGGCTCACGCGCTCGCCCACGTCGCCCGCATCGCGCCGGAGCTCCCGCGCGACCATATCATTCTCATGAACATGTGCGGCCGCGGCGACAAGGACGTGTTCACCATAGCCAAGGCCCTGGGCGTGGAGCTGTGAGCGGGAACGAGGAGGGCCGCATCGCCGCCCGGTTCGACGGACTCAAGGCCGCCGGTCGCGGGGGCCTCGTGCCCTTTTTCTCCGCCGGCGACCCGGACCCGGAGACCTCGCTTGCCATCCTGCGCGGGCTGCCTGCCGCCGGTGCCGATCTCATCGAGCTGGGCATGCCCTTCACCGACCCGATGGCCGACGGCCCCTCGATCCAGGCGAGCAGCTTGAGGGCGCTCAGGGCGGGAGGGAGCCTCAGGACCACCCTCGACCTCGTCCGTGCGTTCCGCCGCGGGGACGACGCGACGCCGGTGGTCCTCATGGGGTACTACAACCCGATCTATAGTTACGGGCGCGAGGCCTTCCTCGCCGACGCGAAGGCCGCCGGCGTCGACGGCCTGATCGTCGTCGACTTGCCGCCGGAGGAGGACGAACATCTCTGCCTGCCGGCGGGCGAGGCCGGCGTCCACTTCATCCGCCTGGCCACGCCGACCACGGACGAGAAGCGGATGCCGCGCGTTCTCGCGAACAGCGGCGGCTTCGTCTACTACGTCTCGATCACCGGGATCACCGGCGGGCCGACGGCCGAGGCCGCCGTGGTGCGCGCCGCGGTGAGCCGGCTCAAGCGCCACACGAACCTCCCGGTCGCCGTCGGCTTCGGGATCAAGACGCCCGAACAGGCCGCCATCGTCGCCCGGGCGGCCGACGCCGCCGTGGTCGGTTCGGCGCTCGTCGACAAGGTGGCGGAGGGCCTGGACGATGAGGGCCGGCCTCGCCCGGACCTGGTGGACGGGGTGCTGGGCCGGGTGCGGGAACTCGCGGCCGGGGTGGGCGCCGCCGGCCGGGAGGCGCCATAGGACGAGGTCTCGCCCATGAACTGGCTTACCAATTTCGTGCGCCCGAAGATCCGTGCGTTCGTCAAGAAGCCGGGCATTCCCGACAACCTGTGGGAGAAGTGCCCGGAATGCGAGCAGATGATCTTCCGCCGCGACCTCGACGCCAACCAGTACGTCTGTCCCCACTGCGGGTGGCACTTCCGGATCGATCCCAAGGGCAGGCTCCAGGCCCTGTTCGACGACGGCGCCTACCAGCGGATCGAGCTTCCCAAGGCCCCCCAGGACCCGCTCAAGTTCCGGGACATGAAGCGCTATACCGAACGGCTGAAGGAGGCGCAGACCAAGACCCAGGAGAGCGAGGCCATCATCGTGGCGCACGGGAAGATCGAGGGCATGCCGGTGGTCGTCGCCGTCTTCAACTTCGGCTTCCTGGGCGGGTCGATGGGGGTGGCGGTGGGCGAGGCGCTGGTCGCCGCAGCTCGACTGGCGAAGCTCCAGGAGGCGCCGCTTCTCGTCTTCCCGGCCTCGGGCGGCGCCCGCATGCAGGAGGGAATCCTCTCGCTCATGCAGATGCCGCGGACGACGATCGCGGCGAACGAGGTCAAGGAGGCCGGCCTGCCGTACATCGTGGTGCTCACCCACCCGACGACCGGAGGAGTCTCGGCCTCCTTCGCCATGTTGGGGGACATCATGCTGGCGGAGCCCGGGGCGGTCATCGGCTTCGCCGGCCGGCGGGTGATCGAGGAGACGATCCGCGAGAAGCTGCCCGAGGGCTTCCAACGGGCGGAGCACCTCCTGGAGCACGGCATGATCGACATGGTGGTTCACCGCCACGAGATGCGCGAGCACTTGATCCGCCTCTTGAGGTTGTTGAAGAGCCCCGGGCCAATGGCGAAGGTGGTGGAATTGCCGCGGGCGAGATCGAAGAGCCCTGCCCTTGAGCCCACCGACCCCGCCGATCAGGGCTGACGTTCCCACGAGCGACCAGCTCTTGGAGCGCCTCATGGCGCTCCACCCGAAGCGCATCGACTTGTCGCTCGGGCGGGTGGAGCGGCTGTTGGCGGCCCTGGGCCACCCGGAGCGCCGCCTGCCGCCGGTGGTCCACGTCAGCGGCACCAACGGGAAGGGTTCGGTCATCGCTTTCTTGCGCGCGTTCCTCGAGGCGGCGGGCTGCACGGTGCACGCCTATACCTCGCCCCACCTCGTCCGTTTCCACGAGCGCATCTGCCTCGCCGGCCGGCTGATCGACGAGGACGATCTGGGCGCGCTTCTCGAGGAATGCGAGGCCGCGAACGCGGGCCGCCCCATCACCTTCTTCGAGATCACCACCGCCGCGGCGTTCCTCGCCTTTTGCCGCCGCCCGGCCGACATCCTTCTCCTCGAGACCGGCCTCGGCGGTCGCCTCGACGCGACGAACGTGGTGGCGAAGCCTCTCATGACCGCCATCACCCCGGTCTCCCTTGACCACGCCCAGTACCTGGGCCATGGGCTCAAGGCGATCGCGCGCGAGAAGGCCGGGATCCTGAAGCCGGGAGTTCCCGCGGTGGTGGGGCGCCAGCCCGCCGCCGCGGCCCGGGTCATCGCGGAGCGGGCACGAGAGGTGGGGGTGCTGCTTGTCCGCTGGGGCTCGCGCTTCGACTGCCGGGCAAGGCCAGGCGGGATCCGGTACCGTGGCGACGGCCGGGCTCTCGCCCTGCCCCCGCCCGCGCTCTTGGGCCCGCACCAGGTGGACAACGCCGGCCTCGCCATCGCCTGCGCCCTCGGTCTCCCCGGGTTCAAGGTCGAGCCTGCGCATCTCGCGCGCGGCTTGCGCGCGGTCGACTGGCCGGGCCGGCTGCAGCGCCTTACCTACGGGCCGCTTCTGGCCTTGGCACCCAAGGGCTGTGAGATCTGGGTCGACGGCGGCCACAACCCCGGGGCGGGGGCGGCGGTGGCGGCGGCGCTTCAGTGCTGGGGCGGGCCGCCGCTCTACCTCGTCGTCGGCATGCTGAACACCAAGGACCCTGCGGGCTTCATCCGACCGCTCGCGAAGCTTGCAACAGAGGTCATCTGTGTCCCGATCCCGGACGTCGAAGCGAGCCTGAGCGCGGCGGAGCTCAAGGCCGCCGTCATGCGCGCGGGGGTGGAGGCCGGCGAGGCGCCGGACGTCGCGACGGCACTTGAACGACTCCGCCGGCGGGCGGCGGGACCCGCCCGCGTGCTCATCACGGGCTCGCTCTACCTCGTCGGCGCCGTGCTGCGCGAGAACGCATAGGCGA
>JBHICW010000019.1:0-16268 GCA_046759785.1 Alphaproteobacteria bacterium | reverse complement strand
AGATAGCAGGGCCGCTGCCAACCGAAGATGTTGCGTGTCGGGTTGCCCCAGGGCGTGCAGCGGTACTGTTGGTTGCCGGCAAGGAAATCGAGGAACAGCGACGACTGACTGAACCGCCACTTGCGCCCTTTGCCCAGGCGAAAGATGTCACGGAAAAGCTGCTTGGTCTTAGCCCGATTGAGGAAATGCTCCTGGTCCGGCGCCCGCTCGTAAGCGTAGCCGGGCGAGACGGTGATCCCCTCGACCCCGAGCTCGCTCACATAGTCGAAGAACCGGGCGGCTTCCTCGGCCGTGATCCCGTCGAACAGCGTGCAATTGATGTTGACCTGGAAGCCCTTGATGCGCGCCGCGTGGATCGCGGCGACGGCCTTGTCGAAGACGCCGTCCTGGCAGACGCTGGCGTCGTGGCGCTCGCGCAGGCCGTCGAGGTGGATCGAGAAGGTGAAGTATGGGCTGGGCTTGAAGAGATGGAGCTTCTTCTCGACCAAGAGGGCGTTCGTGCACAGATACACGAACTTCTTTCGGGCGACGATCCCGGCCACGATGTCACCGATTTCACGGTGGATAATGGGTTCGCCGCCGGCGATGGAGACGACAGGTGCCCCGCACTCGTCCACCGCCGCCAGGCACTCTTCGACGCTGAGCCGCTTGTTGAGAACCGGTTCTGGATAGTCGATTTTGCCGCAACCGGCGCAGGCAAGGTTACAGCGAAATAGAGGCTCGAGCATCAGCACCAAGGGATAGCGGTCCACCCCTTTGAGCCGCCGCTTCACGACGTACGTCCCAAGGCGGACTTGCTGGAGCAAAGGAACGCCCACGGTACTCTGTCCTCCCACAAGTAGGGCTTCCGGCCTCCCGTAGGGGCGGCCGGAAAGCTGTTAACGCGCCACCTCTCTGAGCTCTTCCGGCAGCTTGAAGCGGACCTTTTCGTCGATCCCCTCCAGCTCTTCGATCTTCACATCGGCGATTTCGGCGAGCCTTGTGATCACCTCCTGTACGAGCTCCTCCGGCGCTGAAGCCCCGGCGGTAAGGCCGACCGCCTCGACCCCTTCGAACCACGCCGGCTCGATCGCGCCGGCGTCGTCGATCAGGTAACTCGGCACGCCCAATTCCTCGCCGATCTCGCGAAGACGGTTCGAGTTCGAGCTGTTCTGGGCCCCGACGACGAGAAGCAGACCAACCTCGCAGGCGACCTCGCGCACCGCCTTTTGCCGGTTTTGCGTCGCGTAGCAAATGTCCCTCACGTCGGGTCCGATGATGCTGGGAAAACGGGCCTTGAGCGCCTCGATCACCTCTCGGGTGTCGTCGACGCTCAACGTCGTCTGGGTCACGTAGGCGACCTTGTCAGGGTCACTGACTTCGAGCTTGGAGACGTCCTCGACAGTCGAAACCAAGTGCACTCCGCCGGGGATGCGTCCCCGTGTGCCCTCGACCTCGGGATGGCCCTCGTGCCCGATCAGGACCACCTCGTAGCCCTTCGCGGCGTGACGCTGGCCTTCCCTGTGGACCTTGGTGACCAGCGGGCAGGTCGCGTCGATGACGGGCAGGTTCCGTCGCGCGGCGGCGCCCTCGACCCGCTCTGCCACGCCATGGGCGCTGAAGATGGTAATCGCGCCTTCCGGGACCTCGTCCACCTCCTCCACGAACACGGCGCCTTTCGCCTCGAGGCCTTCGACGACGCGTTTGTTATGGACGATCTCGTGGCGCACGTAAACCGGCGCCCCATACTTTTCGAGCGCGAGTTCGACGATCTCGATGGCCCGCTCGACCCCGGCACAAAAACCCCGCGGCCGAGCCAGGATCACCCGCATCGCGTCTCCGTCCTCCATGGCGCCGGCCCGGACCTCGACCTTCCCTCCGCGACGAGGCCCCTTCCGCGTCCGGCCGGCGCCAAGCCTCCGGCTTCGAAGTTACGCACGCAAAAGCCCAATACCATGTCCGATTCCGGGGAGCCCAGCAACAAATTCGTGATCGGGGCGCCGTCGTTTGCGCGCGGCGCACAGGCCGACCCGCTCTCGCCAACGTCCGCAGAAGGCACAGGGGCACGCCGAAGTCGGCCGCATGCGCACCGCTCGACGCCTCGGCCGCGGCCGTCCCTCGCCGGCGGCCGGGGCAAGCGTGGACTCATGGCTGGGACTTAACCGCGTCCGCGCAGGCAGGCGAACCAAGGTGCCGCCCGGGCCGCTCGGCCCGGCGCTCACCGCGTCAGCTCCTTGAGACGGGGGAGGATCTCGTCATGCGCGCGGCGGAGGTCTTCGGGGAAGTCGATCTCGATCCAGGGTAGCCCGGTGATGTCCTCGAAGCCGAAGGTTCCGGGCGGAAGGGCCAGGAGCAGGTCGCGGAACACCTCTTCATAAATTTCCTCGGTGCGCCCCGCCTCGATGTAGCGATCCGTCGCGGGGCCCACGCGCTGCGCGACCTCGGGGGCGAGGCGGACGAAGCCCACCCACTCGCCGTAATAATCGCAAGGAGTGCGGAGCTTCTTGTGGAAATCGACGAGGAGGCCGTCGCGTATGCAAAGCTTCACCGGGTCCTCGCCCGGCTCGATATCGCGGTCGAGGAGAAAGCAGTTCGCGTGGGGGGAATCGAGAAGCCGCGCCATCAGGCGGTCATCGTAAAGGACATCCGCGTCCATGAAGATGACCGCATCGTTGCCGTCGAACTCCGCGCGCAGGCTCCAAAGGGTGACGATAGGACCCTTCTTTTGGTAATCCGGATTGAGCACGGTCCGCACGAAGTCTTCGGCGCCAATTGCCGCGATCTCGTCGTGGATGAGCTCGGCGCGGTAGCCGACCGCAACCACCAGCTCGTCGACGCCGAAATGGCGCAGGATTTCGACGTGCCGCCCTAACAGGCTCTTACCGCCAAAGCGTAAAATCGCCTTGGGTGGATGCTTGGAGCCTCCGCCGAGGCGCTCTCCAACCCCAGCGGCCAGCATGATCGCCTTCATCGACCGGTCGTCGCGCGGCCGGCCGCCCTTTTTCGCAGGAACGTCCAAACCGTCCACAGGCAGAAAGCCAGCGTGCCGAGGCTAGCGATCACGAAGAACGGCTCAAGACCGCCGAGCCAGGTAAACGGCCCGATCAGATAAATGCCATCCTCCAACTCGACAGGCCCGAAGCGCGGGTACGGCGTCGACGGCGGTCCACCTATAAGCTCCATGCGCAACTGCAGGGCCGCGTTCATGCCGGTCGCGAGCGCGGCGGCAATCGCCAGGGGAACAACCCATGCGCCCACCCCGTCCAAAGCAAGCCCCACCCCGATGCCGACGAACACGGCCGCGTAGCTGAGGGTCCCGGTGATCGTGTCGTAGACATGACCGAACCGCGACGCCTGGCCGGTGCACCGCGCCAGCTCGCCGTCCATATGGTCGACCAACCGGGCCAGCATGAACAGGCCGGCGGCCCAGTGGGCGGCCGCCGCCTGCCCCCAGGCGAACAGCGCCCCCGCCGCCAGGGCCAGGATCAGGCTCAAGGTCGTCACCTGGTTCGGGGTCACTCCAGTGCCGGCGAGGGGCCGCACCAGAACCCGGGCCAGGCGCTGATCCCAGGGCGGGTCCGTCGCGGCCGGCATCCCTTTACGCCGTGAGATTAGCGGAGGCACAGGCGAACGGGGTTGCTCCCCAGGATTGGTGTGAGCACCGTCGGCGTGCGGCCGCCGTGCGGGGACCGCACCCGCCGCCGTGTCAGGGTCCCCGGTCTTACGTCCGGCCGCTTCACGGCGCCACAGATGGCGCCCTTCCGCAATCTGCCAAGCGAGCAGCCCGGGCCCCCCGAGCACCAGCTCCCGGATCCGCTTGACCAGGGACAGGGCAAGTGCCGCTTCCGGTCCGAGGCCGATGGCCTGGCCCAGAAGGATCAAGCCGCCCTCCTGTATCCCCAGCGCGCCTGGGACGGCGAAGGCCGCGCTGCGCACCGCCTGGACGAGGCTCTCCAGAAACACGGCTTCGACGAGCGAAACGGGGTGTCCCAGAAAATACAGCGCCAGCCACACCTCGCCGGTTCCCAGCACCCAGCCCACCAGCCGCCAGCCGCAACTCACCGCCACATCCCGACGGCGTCGGTAAATGGTGGCGATGGCCTCGTCGAGCGCCGCCATCCCCCCGCTCAAAGTCAGCGGCATACGACCGCCGGCCAAGCGCGCGAAGACTCGGGCGAGCAAAGCGAACAGGCCGAGACGCTGCCCCGCATAGAAAGCCAGCAGCAGTCCCGCGAAGACCGAGATGCCGACCATCAACCCCGCCGCGGTCTCGCTGGGACCGTATTGTTGCAGCAACAAGCCGATTCCCATCAGCGAGAAAAGGATCTGCGTCAGCAGTCCGACGGTGACGTCGACCACCACGCTGGCGCCGGCGACGGCGCCGTGCAGGCCGCGCTGCGTGATCAAACGAGCCCGGATAAGGTCGCCGCCAACACGCGCCACGGGCAACAGAGCATTGACCGACTCGCCGATCCACCGAATCCACAACAGGCTGATGAAAGACTGGCGACGCCCCCCGCCCATGAGGCCGCGCCAGGCCATGGTATCAGCCGTAATCGGCACCAGATGGAAGACCGCTACCAACAGCAGCCCCCAACCGGCGACGGCCACGGCCGACATCACCTCGGCAAAGCCCTCATAGGCGATGAGGGCGACGAACAGGGCCAGCCCTGCCGCCCAAATCAGGTAAACGGCGATGCGCACGGACGGTTGCCACGGAAGGGTTGCCACGACAAGAAGCGTTCTACGAAGGGTCGCCTCGACAGCAAGGCTGCGACCGCAGGTCCACGAAGGTGCAGGCGGACCGGTCCTTCGAACGGTCGCCCTGCCGGGCAGGCCCTGGTCCGGCTTTCGGCCCGCCCATATACCTATTCAGTACACCAGGACCGTAGCCCGCAGCCACCCCTCACGTCAGTGTAGATACCCGTGACGCCGGAACCAATCAACCGCGTCACACAAGGCCTCGGCGGCCGGCCGCGGGTCGAAGCCCAGCTCGCGCCTCGCCTTGTCCGCCGAATAGAACATGCGCTTCCTGGCCATCCGGACGCTGTCCACATTGACAAGCGGTTCGCCTCGACCCCTGAGCCGCACCCAGGCCTCCGCCGCATAGGCAGCCGGCAGCACCACGACATGCGACAACCGTATACGGGGCGGAGACCGACCGATGAGGCGCGCGATGCTGGCCAGGATCTCCCTGAGCGTCATGTTCTGCCCACCCAGGATGTAACGCTCGCCAGGACCGCCGCGCTCGAACGCCAGAAGATGTCCGTCGGCGACGTCGTCCACATGGACCAGGTTCAGTCCGGTATCCACATAGGCCGGCATGCGCCCTGCCGCGGCCTCGACGACCATCCGTCCGCTCGGGGTGGGTTTGATGTCGCGCGGGCCGACCGGCGTCGAAGGGTTAACGATGACCGCCGGGAGGCCGCCCTCCTCGACCAGACCCCGGACCTCTGCTTCAGCCAGGAACTTTGAACGCTTATAGTGGCCAATCATGTCGTCGATGGTCACCGGCGTGTCCTCGTCCGCGGGGCTCCCGTCCGGATTGAAGCCAAGGGTCGCCACGCTGCTCGTGTAGACGATGCGCGTGACCCCGGCCTCGGCAGCGGCCAGCATGACGTTGCGCGTCCCCGCGACGTTGGTCTCATAGATCTCGTGCGGCCGGGGCACCCACAGGCGATAGTCGGCGGCCACGTGAAACAGGGCCGTGCACCCGACCATGGCTTGATCCAGTGACTTCCGGTCGGTGACATCGCCGATGGCGGCCTCCACCGCCAGGCCGTCGATATTGCGGCGGTCGCTGCCGCGACGAACCAGGGCGCGGACGCGGTGCCCGGCCGCGAGGAGCCGACGCACGACCGCCGAGCCGACGAAACCGGAGGCCCCGGTGACGAGGGTCGTCATAGCCCGCCGGCCTCCCCTTCGGGCGCCACGCCCTTGCGCATCTGCCACAGCGTCCATAGGGCAAAGGCCGGTGCGCCGACGCTGGCCACCACGAGGAACGGCAGCAGCCAGCCCAGCCAAGTGACCGGACCGACGAGGTACATGATGTCCTCGACCTCGAAACCGGCGAACCCCGGCTGGCCGAGCCTCTTCCAGCCGCGCCGGCGTTCGATCTCGAACCGCAGAGTGAAAATCAGGCTGACCGCGATCCCGTCGACGACCCCGAGGGGCAGGGCCCACCAGCCCAGCGCGCTGTCGCGCAGGCCTAGGCCAATGCCGGCGAAGAGGGCCGTATAGGTGATGGCGCCGCAGGCTTGGTCGTAGTAATAGCCGAACTGGGAGGTCTTTCCGCTCAGCCGCGCGAGCTCGCCGTCGGCGTGGTCCATGAACGATGCCAGGACGAAGAGCACGGCCGCCCAGTCGGCCGCGCCCTTGTCGCCCCACGCATACAGGCCGGCCGCCGCGAGCCCGGTGATCAGGCCGACCGTGGTGAGGTGATTGGGGCTGACCCGCGTGCGCGCCAGCGGCCGTACCAGCATGCGCGCTAGGCGCTGATCCCAGGGCACGTCCCTCATGGCGGGCTCTCGATCAAGCGATGGGAAGGCGACCGGGGCGCTGCGGGCGTCACCACCGACACGGCACAACCCTAGTCGACCGACTCCGGCGACCTGCCGGGCGACGAAGCCCGGGAACGGGGGCCGGCCAGGCGGGAAGCGTCGCATGGGAACAGGTCTTCATGCGGCTTGGCCTTTGGTCCGCGGCCCCAACAATGCCATGAGCGCCGGCAGCACGATGAGGGTGCAGATCAGGGTGAAGCCGATGGCGATGGTCAGGAGCTCGCCCATGCTCGCGGTGCCGCGATGGCTCGATAGAGCGAGGCTGCCGAAGGAAGCGATGGTCGTCAAGGCGCTGAGCACGACGGCGCGCGGGGTGCTGGTGCGGAGCAGGGCGACGTCGTCGGCCTCGACCCGTGCCCGCATCACCAGGTGAATTCCGCTGGCCACGCCCAGGCCCATCAGCAGTGGCAGGACGACGACATTGGCGAAGTTGAAGGGCAGGTCCAACAGCACCGAGGCCGCCACAGTCAACAGCGCCGCGAGGGCCAGAGGCAAAAGGACCAGAAGGGCGTCCCGCAGGCTGCGCAGCACCATAAGCAGCAGCGCGGTGATCAGCACCGCGGCCGTGATCGTCGCCTGGCGCATGGCCCCGACCACCGCGTCGGCCGCCTCCACAATCAGGACCGGGCTGTCCGTGGCGTCCGGGGCGACGGTGCGGACGGCGGCGACAAAGTCGCTCAAGACCTTGTTGTCGCTGATGTCCTGTTCGGGAAAGACCTCGACGCGGGCGCGGTCGTCCGCGGCGATGTAGCGCGCGCGCAGATCCCGAGGCAGGTCATCGAGGCCGACCGGCCCGGCCAGCAGGGCGCGGCGCAGCCTCTCGAGCCGGCCCGGCAGGAAAGTGAGAAGAGCGCTTTCGAGCTCCGCGAGCGCTTGCGGCCGGTCGCCGGCGGCGGTCTCGAAGCGGTCGAGGACGTCGGCCAGGCGCCGGGCGCTGACGGCGATGGGCCCCGCCGTCGGTAACGCTATCAGGGCGTCGAGCCGGGCGCGAAAGGCGGCGAGTTCGACACGCCGCCCGCCCACGCTGGGCGGGTCCATCGCCGCCGCGTCCCCGAGGAGTGGCATGAGAAACAGGGCCAAGCCCTCGATGACGTCGAGCTTTTCGCCCTGCTCGGACGGCAGGTAACTCATCAGCGTCACCGCACGGTCGACCTCCGCCAGCCCCTCGAGACGCTCGGCCAGCTCAGCCGCGGCGTCCAGGTCTTCGGTCAGGATCTCGATGGTGTATGGCGCGGTGCGGCTGTCGCGCAGGAGGTCGAGGAAGGTGCGCACCGACTCGGCCTTCGGATCCTTGAGGTTGAGGGGATTGAAGTCGAAGCGGACCAGGGGCGCCAGCACCGCCGCGCCGACGCCCAGGACAAGGGCGACGGCCAGGATCGGGCGGACGTGCCGGCGGATGAACATCTCGGACCGGGGGCGGGCGGGAGCCACAGGGTTCGCCGACCGCAGAGGCATCAGGGTGAGCAAAGCCGGCAACACGGTCAGGCTGGCGAACAGGGCGAAGAACATGCCGGTGCCGGAAATGATCCCCAGCTCCGACAGGCCCGCGTATGCGGTCGGCACGAACGAGAAGAAGCCGATGGCAGCGGCGATTGCACACAGGGTGAGCGCGTCCCCCACCCCCATCGCCGCGTTGCGCAGGGCCTCGGCATGATCGGTGCCGCGGTCGATCTCCTCCTTGTACCGCAGGCCGAAGTGGATGCCGAAATCGACTCCGAGGGCGATGAATAGGACCGCGAAAGCCACCGACACGAGATTGAGAGAGCCGATGGCCAGGGTGGCAAAGCCGGCAGTCCAGATGAGCCCCATGACCAGGGTTATCAGGGTGGCGATCACCAGCCGGCCAGAGCGCAGGCCGACGAGCAGGAGGGCGCTGACCAGCAGCAGCGACACGGAGCCGGCGAGAACGGCCCCCTCCGAGACGCTCCTGAGCTCCTCGGTGGCAAGGGCTGCGCCGCCCGTCAGTCGCACGCGTACCCCGCGGTCCTCGTCCAGTCCCAGCTCGCGCGCGAAGTGCCGGACCGCGGACATAGGGGCCGAGGCGGGCTCGAGGCTCGCGTAGTCCAGCACCGGCTGCACAAGGATGAAGCGCCGGCGGTCATTCGGCTCCGCCGTCTCCCCCGTCATCAGCTCGTACCACGACAGCGGTCGCGGCCGGCCCGCCACCAGAGAGTCGACGACCGCGGCGATCCGCCCGAAGACGTCCGGGAGGCCTGCCGGCACGTCACCGCCTTCGAGGATGTCGTCGACGGCGAGACCGAGCACGTCGAACAGGCCGCGCAGGCTCGGGTCCTCCGCCAGCGTGGCCAGCAGGGGCTCGGCCTCCGCGAGCCGGTCGGCCACGTCGGCGAGGTCGTCGGAATCGAGGTAAAGAAGCCCGTTCCTTACGAAGAACGGGTCGCCGGCCGGGACGTTGACGCTCTTGAACAAGCTCGTCTCCCGTCGCAGCCGGGCGCTGAGCGCCACCGCGGCGTCTTCGGCCCGATCCGGCGTGTCGCCCTCGACCACCACCAGGAAGGTGTCGACGAACTGCGGAAACGCCCGCTTGTAATCCTCGTAACGCTGGCGGAACGGCAGCTCGCGCGAGATCATGTCGGCGGTGTCGGTGTTGACGGCGAGGTTGGCGGCCGTGTAGTAGACAAGCACGGCGGTCACACCGATCGCCGCGATCACGACCCACCACGCCGCCCGTCCGACGGCGTCTACCCAGGAAACCAAGGCGCGGGTGAAGCCCTGGGAAGCCGCTTTCAGCACCCTATGAGACCGCTCTTCGATCCAGTTGTGACGGCTGCGCCTTCCGCACGGTGCATCGCTGCTTCGCCCCCGGAAGAACCGCAATGGCCTTGAGGGGCGTCCACCTCGCCCGTTTCCTCACCGTCCTCGCCGGACTTGCAGTCTTTTCGGCCGACGCCCGGGCGGCGCCAGCGAGCCAAGTGATCGAGCGGTTCAACGCAGCCTTACTCAAGGTCATGCAAGAAGCGGAAACGCTCCGTTACGCGGGCCGGTACGAAGTGCTTGCGCCCGCGGTAACGTCAACCTTCGCCCTGCCGTTCATGGCGCGGGTGGCAGCCGGCCGTTACTGGAAGAACCTAAGCGCGGCGCAGCGGGACAAGCTGGTCGACGCCTTTACGCGGCTGACCATAGCTACCTACGCGGCCCGATTCAATGGCTACTCCGGTCAGCGCTTCGAGATCGTCGGCGAAGGGCCGGCCCCCCGCGACACGACGCTTGTCAAGACACGTATCGTGAAGAGCGACGGCGACCCCGTCCCGATCAACTATCTCTTGCGCCCGAAAGGCGAAGGGTGGGAGGTCCTCGACATTCATCTCAAAGGGCGGATCAGCGAGCTTGCGATTCGGCGGTCCGAGTATTCGGCGATTCTTGGCCGCGAGGGCTTCGACGGGCTGCTTGCGGCGCTTGAACGAAAGATCGCGGCGCTCAAGGAAGAACCGTAGCCGCGGCGGGACGCTCGTCGCTCGAGTGACGACGCCAGGAGTCAAGTTCGGCTCATTGGGGTCACCACCGTGTCATCTCCAAAGCATGGTGCGGCAGAGCCCCTCCGCGCTGTGCGCTGGAAGCGCTCGGCGAAGCGGCGTGTCGGCGGCAGGCTCATCTAGGATTTCCGGTGGTCGTTGCCCGCCAAAGCGAGATAAGGGTCTGCGACAGGTCTCGGTCTCTCGGTCTTCAGTCTCCGTCGTCGGTGCGAATCGGCAGCGCCCAGAGATCGGGAGACCGGCGTTTCGGTAATCGCGCCGTCGGATGTTGCTAGCAGACGAGCCACACGCGCCCTAAAACGGCAGCGAGTACGTCAGCAGTATCTCTTCCTCCCCGCGGTTCTCTTCATGAATGCTGGCGTTGGAAATGTGGTTAACGCGCAGGCCGAGACGGGACCCGTCCTCAAACCGGTACATCAGGCCAAGGCCAACGCGAAACTGGAAGATACCGCCAAGATCCTTGCTTCCCCCTTGTTTGTAGCCGCCCAAGGCCAAGACCGGAGTCGCCACGAAGTTCTGATACGCAAGGTCGCCGTAAAAGCCACCGTAGCCAAAGACTCCGCCATCGGTGTTGGCCATGATTCCGATCGCCGGCCCAACGAAGAAGAGCTTCTGGCCAAACCTATACTCGATCTGAGCCGCGGCCGAACGCTGGTCGTTTCCCTCGCCATTGACATCGAAAACTCCGATTCCGAAGTCCAAAAAGCTCGGCCCGTCGGCGAGAACGTCGACCGAACCGACGCTGAACGAGACTCGCTCGGGCTCAGCCGCCACCGCTTCCTCGCTCCAACTCGCCCAAACCAATAGACCAGCCAACACCGCCAAGAGAAGAGATTTCATTCACCGACCCTCTTAGATTTTGTATTAGTGGAGATTTCCCGATCGGCATTTCACTTTAACTTGAATCGATCGGGTTTTCTTCGGAAATTCCCTGAGGCTTCTGCCCCGGCCAGCGTTGCCAAACGGCATGCCGACGGCTCCGTCAAGGGGCCGCCTGTCGCGCGGCACGTTCTGACCAGCTTGCGTCACCGGTCCGTGCCGCGTGTGGCCGTCGACTAAACCTTGAACACATAGGTCCTGCCGGGTTCGCGCTCACAGTCGGGGGGATAGCTTTTACGCTTGTCCGCGTAGTAGCGGACACGGTGGTCCCCTTCCGACAGCCGGTTGTACGTGATGTACAAGATGCGCCTCGGCTTTGCGGTCAAATTCGGGGCGGAGCGATGGGGGACAAAAGAGTCGAAGAAGACGACGTCGCCCGGCTGCGCCGGGCGCGGGACGAACTCCATGCCGCTTAGCTCGTCCCCCTGGAGCGGACGCCACAGCTCGCCGATGAGCCCCCGCCTGTGGTGCCCGGCGGCGAGCTCGAGGCAGCCGTTGGCGATCGTCGCCGGGTCGACGCTGACGAGCGCGGTGATGAAGAGGCTGGCGTAAGTGCCCCATCCCGCCTGGTCGTCCTGATGCGCCTTGAAGCCCCCGCCGCCCGGCAACTTGAAGTTGATCTTGTCCTTGAACAGCAGCGCCGGTTCACCGAACAGCTCGGAAACGCGGCCCAGCAGGGCGTCGCCGTTGACCAGGTCCGCGAGCCCCTGGTGGTGAGGGACGAAGTTCTCGGTCCGGTTCAGCACGCGTCTGCCCGGCTCCAGCAGGCTGTCCTCGAAATACATCATGTGCTTGCCGGGGACCTCGGGCCACGCCTGCAGCTCATCGGTCCAGGCCGTGATCGTCCGCACCTCGTCGACCCCGAATAGGCCCTTGACGACGAGGAAGCCGTCGCGCTCGAAGTCGGCGAGCTCCCGGTCGGAAAAGTACCTCGGTGTCAGCATCGGCGAAGGGTACTGACGCCCCCATGACAAAGCCGAGGTCTGTAATGCCTCGGCCCGGCCCACAAACCGCGACACAGTAAGGGCGCGACGGTGATGCTAATGAGGGCCGCCTCGTCCCGCAAGGGCGATCCTGCCTCTAAGGCGCGGCCATAGCTTCAAAAATGATTGCTCAGGCGCGGACCAAGGCGTGGGTGGAGCAACACCACAGGGTCCCGCAGGTCTCGGCACCATCCTTGTCGTGTCTGCCTCCGCCCCCGCCGGCGCAAGTCGTTTTCGCGTTCACGCCAAAAAATTTCGCGGACATTTTTGAACTTGTGAGGGCAAGGCGACAAAGGTTAGGCTGCGACGCCGCGCGGGCGCCGTCACGCCCCGGTTTTGCTCTCGGAGCGGAAATTATGGCGGGAGCGAGCCGGGAACGGATTGGGAGGACGTTACACGACGGTTTCAAAGGAACGGGGCGGTCTCGACCGCGATCGTTCATGACCGCCGCGGCAGGGAGTCTTCGGAGGGGCTACGGATGCCGTCGCAGCGCTGGCTTACCGCCCGTGCGGTCGGCTCAATGCTCATCCTCGCCTGGGCCGCTCCGAGCGCGGCGCAGGGAGGATCCACCGACCCGGAGGCGTTCATCAGAGCGCTCGGCAATGACACCATCGCCGTTCTCAGGGAGCCTGGATCGAGCCCCGAGGAGCGAAAGCAGCACTTCCGGGAACTCTTGTCCGAGGGCTTGGACCTCGAGACCATCGCCCGCTTGGTCCTTGGCCGGTACTGGCGCGCGGCGACGCCCGAGCAGCAGAGCGAGTACGTGAGGCTTTTGCCCGGGTTCATCCTTGAGGCCTACGCGGTGCGCCTCGATGATTACGCCGGCGAGACCTTCGAGATTCTCAAGGTTCACCCGCTCGATGAGCGGAACAGCCTGGTCAGGACCGAAGTCCGCTCGGCCAACGGCCCAGCGGTCCGTGTGGACTACCTGGTGCGGGCCAGGAACGGCGCCTTCAAGATTCTCGACGTGATGATCGAGGGAGTGAGCCTGCTCCGCGCCCATCGCTCCGAGTTCGCCTCGGTCATCAACCGCCAAGGCGTCGACGGCCTGCTTGCGCTCCTGCGCTCGGGCAGCCAGACCCCGGCTTCGGCGAACCGATAACGGCGACGGGTCGGACGTGGCGGCACGGGCCCGCGTGCATCGCTGGCAATGGCCGGTATGGTCGTCGCATTCGCCGCCCTTTCAGTAGCGGTGTGGCTCTATCTCGTCGCCTTCCGCGGTGGCTTTTGGCGCGCCGGCGAACGCCTTGGCCCGCGGCTACCGGCGCCCTCGCCCTGGCCCGGCGTCGTCGCCGTTGTGCCCGCGCGCAACGAGGCGAAGACCGTTGCCGCCGCGCTTGAAAGCCTGCTTGCCCAGGACTATCCCGGGTTCTTCTCGACCATCCTCGTCGACGATGCGAGCACCGACGCCACCATCGAGATTGCCCGCCGCCTCGCCGCCTCGGTGCAGGCGCAAGGGCGTCTTGCGGTCATCGCCGCGACGCCGCTTCCGCCCGGCTGGACGGGCAAGGTGTGGGCCCTTCACCAAGGGGTGGCGCGCGCTGCCGAGGTCGCGCCCGAGGCCCGCTATGTCCTCCTGACCGATGCCGACATCGTGCACGCGCCGGACACGTCTCGCGCGCTAGTCGCCAAGGCAGAGGCCGAGCGTCGCGACCTCGTCTCGCTGATGGTGCGGCTCAACTGCGAAAGGATTTGGGAACGGCTTCTGATACCCGCCTTCGTGTTCTTCTTCCAAAAGCTCCATCCCTTCCCTTACGTCAATGACGAACGGCGCCCCGCCGCCGCCGCTGCCGGTGGTTGTATGCTGGTTCGGCGCGAAACGCTTCAGCGCGTCGGGGGTCTTGGCGCGGTCCGCGGGGCACTGATTGACGATTGTGCCCTCGCCCGCGCCGTCAAGCTGAGTGGCGGGCGCCTCTGGCTCGGCCTCGCCGAAACGAGCCGGAGCCTGCGCACGTACAACCGCCTGGCAGAGCTGTGGGCGATGGTCGCGCGGACCGCCTATACCCAGCTCCGCCATTCGCCCCTTTTGCTCCTTGCAACCGTCGTCGCCATGGGCGTGACCTATCTCGCCCCGCCGCTGGTCCTCGCCGGCCTTCCCGCCCACGGCGACGATGTCGCGGCGGTGCTGGCCACGGTGGCGTGGGCGCTCATGGCGGGGGCCTATGCGCCGACGGTCGCGTATTACCGACAGCCGCGTATTCTTGCGGTTCTGCTCCCTTTCGCCGCAGCGCTGTACCTCGCGATGACCGTCGATTCCGCGCGTCGCCATTGGCGTGGAGAGGGCGCGCGCTGGAAAGGGCGGCATCACAGTCAGGGCGAGACGGGTGGTGGCTGAAGCCCGCCCCGTGCCCAGGCGCGAAAATCTGGAAATCCTCGCGCCGCAGAGTTATGGACAGGGCGGGCGTCGGCGGTGGCCTGGCGTACCGCCTCGCGATGGTGCCCGAGGCGTAGGTGGCTTCGATGGTCGAGACCCCTTCAGGCAAAACCGCAGCTGACGAAAACTTCCCGGTCGGCTCATGGCTTTTGGCGCGGCGCTTGCGCCCGCATGTCGCCCGCTTCTATGCTTTTGCCCGGGCCATCGACGACATCGCCGATAACCCGGTGCTTCAACCGGCCGACAAGGTTGCGCGCCTGGACGCTTTCGGCGCGGCGCTCGACGGCGGCCATGCCGCCGATCCCGCCTTCGCCAAGGCGCACAGGTTGCGCCAAAGCCTGGCCGAGACGGCGGTCAGCGCCCGCCACTGCCACGACCTCATCGCCGCCTTCAAGCAGGACGCGACCAAGCTCCGCTACCGCAACTGGGGCGAGCTGATGGGGTATTGCAACCTCTCGGCGGCGCCCGTGGGGCGTTACCTCCTCGACCTCCACGGCGAAGCGCCCGCGGCCTATCCGGCCTCGGACGCGCTGTGCAACGCACTCCAAGTGATCAACCACCTGCAGGACTGCAAAGACGACTACCGCAACCTCGACCGGGTCTATATTCCTCTCGACTGGATGGCCGAGACGGGCGCCGGCGTCGCCGAGCTCGATGCTCGCCGAGCGAGTCCGGCGTTGCGCGCCGTGCTCCACCGCACCCTCGATGCGGTGGCAGAGCTGCTCGCCGCCGCCCGGCCTCTGCCCGGGCGTCTGAAAGGCCCGCGCCTCGCGATGGAGGCAACGGTGATCCTGTGCATCGCCGAAAGGCTGGCGGTGCTGCTTCGCCGCCGCGATCCCCTGGCCGGGCGGGTCGTCCTCTCACCGCCGGGCTTCCTCCGCTGTGGGGTTCAGGGGGTGTTCAGGGCGCTGTTCATCCGGGCGCGGGGCGTCGATCCGCATGATAGGGCGGAGAGGGCGCTGGGGCGGCGCACCGGAGGGGACCTCCAGCGCGGTAAGGAAGGGAGCGTGGGAAAAGAGCGTGAGGAAAGCGTCGTGAAGGGGCTGGACTAGTCGCACTCACCTCCCTTGCCGCCACGGCTGCGGACGCCTCCGGTCTACTCACCGGCGAGAAAACCTCTATGGATGCACCAGTCGTCAAGACACCGTCATTGGATCGTCTCCGCAAGCCTGCGGACGTTCGCAATTCCGGGCCCGAGACGCCCCGCCGTGTCGTCGACATGCAGAAGATCCTAAGCGGACACCGGGACCGGATCCGCGCCTGAGCCATGTCCCGACCGGCCAGAAATAGACCGACGGCCAAAATGCGCCTCGACCAGCTTCTCGTCGAACGGGGCCTCGCCTCGAGCTGGACTGAGGCGCGGGCGCTCCTTTTGGCAGGCCGCGTCTTCCGCGCCGAAGTGCGACTTGAGAAGCCGGGCGAGTTCGTCCCCACGGACTGTCCGCTCGAGGTGCGGGGACCCGCGCACCCCTGGGTGTCCCGTGGCGGCGTAAAACTCGCCCACGCTCTCGATCACTTCCGGATCGACCCGGCAGGCCTTGTCGCCCTGGACCTCGGCGCGTCCACCGGAGGCTTCACCGACGTGCTCCTCGCGCGCGGAGCCGCCCGCGTCTACGCCGTCGATGTGGGGCGCGGCCAGCTCGCCTGGAAACTCAGGCGCGACCCCCGGGTGGTCGTGCTCGAGCGCACGAACGCGCGCCGCTTGACGCGCGAACTCGTGCCCGAACAGGTCGAGCTCATCGTCTGCGACCTGAGCTTCATCGGCCTGAGGCTGGCGCTTCCGGTGGCGCTCGCCCTCGCCGCGCCCGGGGCCCGCCTCGTCGCCCTCATCAAGCCTCAGTTCGAGCTGGCGAAAGGTCGCGTCGGCAAGGGCGGGGTCGTGCGCGACCCCGCGCTGCATGCCGAGGCCTGCGAGGCCGTCCGCACCTGGCTCGACTCACAGCCCAGGTGGTCTGTCATCGGCCTCACCGAAAGCCCGATCACCGGCGCCGACGGCAAC
>JBHICW010000018.1:0-16658 GCA_046759785.1 Alphaproteobacteria bacterium | reverse complement strand
ACGTGATCGGTCGCCCACCAGCCGACGAGGAAGAGACCCGCCGCGCCGAGAGCGACGCCGACCCAACCAAAGGCGGCATGGAGCGCCCAGGCGAGAGGAAGGGCGGTGAGCGAGCCCCAGGTGCCGGGCGCCTTGGGGAGTAAGCCCGCCCCGAACCAGGTGGCGACAAGGACGGACGGCCGGCCGAATCTGAGACCGGACGGAAGGCCAGGGGTGGCCATGGCGTCAAGCCGAGACGTGGAGCGTGGCGACCGCCTGGGCGGCGATGCCCTCGCCGCGGCCGGTAAAGCCCAGCCGATCGGTGCTGGTGGCTTTCACGCTGACCCGCTTCGCCCCGACGCCCAAGAGCTCGCCGATCCGCGCGACCATCGCCGCCCTGTAAGGGCCGAGCCGCGGCGCCTCGCAGATCAGCGTCACGTCGACGTGGATGACGCTGGCGCCGGCCGCCGCCGCCAGCCGCCGGGCCTCGGCGACGAATTCCGCCGAATCGGCGTCGCGCCACCTTGGGTCCGTCGGTGGAAAGTGGCTCCCGATGTCGCCCAGGCCCAGGGCGCCCAGCACGGCGTCCACCAGCGCGTGGAGGCCGACGTCTGCGTCGGAGTGGCCGACGAGGCCCCGGTCAGAGGGCACCCGCACGCCGCAAATCATGACGTGGTCTCCGGGGCCGAAGCGATGGACGTCGAAGCCGAAACCGACGCGCGTCTCGGCCGCGGCGCCGAGAAGCCGTTCCGCACGGGCGAGGTCATCGCCGGTGGTGAGCTTCACGTTGTCGGCCGATCCCTCGACCAGCGCCACCTCGAGTCCGGCCGCTTCCGCGACGGCGGCGTCGTCGGCTAGGTCTTGGTCGGCGGCCGCGCGGTGGGCGTCGAGGATGGCCCGGAATCGGAACGCTTGCGGCGTCTGCGCCCGCCACAACCCGGCCCGGTCCACCGTTTCGATCACGCGTCCGTTCTCGGCCCGCTTCACGCAGTCGCTCACTGCCACCGCCGGAAGCGCACCCGTGGCGTTCTCAAGAGCGCCGAGGACGCGGTCGATCAACGCTGCCGTGACGCAGGGGCGGGCGGCGTCGTGGATGAGCACGATGTCGGGCTCGAGCGCCTCAAGGCTTTCGAGTCCCAGACGCACTGAGCCCTGGCGGGTCGCACCGCCCGTCACCGGCTCGAGAAGCGCGAGGTCGCCGACGGCTTCGTCATAGAGGGCACGGTCTTGTGCGTGGATGACGACGCGCACCGCATTGATACCTTCGTGGCGGAGGAACGCGGCGACGCTATGGCGGAGCACCGGCGAACCGGCAAGGGGTAGGTACTGCTTCGGCCGCTCCACCCCCAACCGCTGGCCGCGTCCGGCCGCTACCACCAGGGCCGCGGTTTCAGGCATGGCTCAACCGGCTTCCTCGCCCGCAGCCTAGTCGTTCCTTGAGGCCCTGCCAAGCCTAGGTGCTGGGCAAGGTCGCGGAGGGCGCGCTATAATTATTCGATGGGGCTGGGCCTTTTGTACAACTTCACGGCTCTGGTGGCGCTGGTGCCGGCCTCGCTCGTGCATCTCCGCCCGCGGCGTGAGCGGGACACGGTCTACTGGTCGGTGCTGGGAGTGGCCGTCGCCGGGTCCCTCTCGTGGACGTTCCTCCTGCTCCGCGACGCTTGGCACACCGGCCTGGCGGTCGCCCTCTGGGTGACGATCGCGGCGACGCTCGTCATCTTCATCGTCGTCGCCGCCGTCTCGGCCCAGGCCTGGCGGCTCACGCCGCTGCTGTTGCCCTATCTGCTGATCCTTGGCGTGATTGCGACGATCTGGAGCCAGGCTCCGGAGCAGCCGCTCCCCGCCGACCTCCCGTCGGGCTGGTTCGAGGTGCACATTTCGTTCTCGGTGCTGGCGTACGCCCTCTTTACGATCGCGGCGGTGGCGGGCCTTGGCGTGTTCCTCCAGGAGTGGGCGCTGAAGCGGAAGCGTCCGGGCGCGCTCACGCGGCTCTTGCCCTCCTTCGCCGACGCCGAGGACTTGCAGGCGCGGCTGCTCGTGGCGAGCGAGGTGATCCTCGGCGCGGGCATCGTCACTGGCATAGCGACCCAGTACGCGGAAGACGGGAGTCTTGTCAGCTTCGAGCACAAGACCCTGTTCGCGCTCCTCGCCTTCGTCGTCATCGGCCTCTTGCTCGGCGCCGACCGGTTGGGCGGGGTGGGGGGCCGCCGGGCCGCGCGGGTGGCTCTTCTGGGCTACCTGCTGCTCACCCTGGCCTATCCCGGCGTCAAGTTCGTGACCGACGTCCTGCTCTCATAGCCCCGTCGGGCCCGGGCGGCGGGCCCCTTGCATTGGAGCGCCAGGCGCCCTAGAGTTGCCCAAATATTGGGCAGGAGGTGTAAGCTGCCCTAATGATGACCATTCGGATCGGCCCTCTCACATTGGATGATCCGGTGCCCCTCCCCTCGATGTCGGGGGCGACGGATCTGCCGTCGCGGCGGCTTGTCGAGCGATACGGCGCCGGCCTCGTCGTGGCGGGGAGGATCCCGAGCCAGGCGGCGATCCGCGGCCCTTACGAGCCGCTGGTGGAAAGGCTGGTCGCGTGATGGCGCGGGTGGCGCGTAAGGTGCTCCCGGTTCCGGATCCGGTCCCTGGGCCGGGCGCCGTGCTGGCGGTCCTCCCGGACGCGGTGCTTCTGGTCGACGGCGAGGCGACGATCCGCTATGTCAACGGGGCCGCCGAGCAGCTCTTCGCGCTCGGCGCGGGAGTGATTTGCGACCGGCCCCTCGAGGAGGTCGTTTCCCCCGACAGTGCGCTGGTCGCCCTCGTGGCACAGGCCCGGTGCGAGCAGACGGCGATAAGCGAATACGGTGTGAGGCTCTCCTCGCCGCGCACGCCCGAGAGGGTTGTCGACCTTCAGGCGGTGCCGGTGGACGAGTTCCCGGACGTCGTGGTCGTCACGCTCCGCGAGCGGTCGGTCGCGCACAAGCTGGCGCACCAGCTCACGTTCAGGGGCGCGGCGCGCTCGCTTGCCGGTCTCGCGGCGGCGCTTGCGCACGAGGTGAAGAACCCGCTCTCCGGCATACGCGGCGCGGCCCAACTCCTCGAGCAGAGCGTGGCCGGCGGCGACCGAAGTCTGGCCCGTCTGATCACCGAGGAGACCGACCGCATCTGCCGGCTCGTCGACCGGATGGAGGTGTTCTCCGACCGACGCCCCTTGCGCCGGGAGCCGGTGAACATTCATGAGGTGCTCGAGCGCGTGCGCCTCGTGGCCCAGACTGGGTTCGGCAAGGGAGTCCGGTTCGTCGAGCGTTACGATCCCTCCTTGCCGTCGGTCTACGGCGATCGCGACCAGCTTATCCAAATGTTCCTGAACCTCGTGAAGAATGCTGCCGAGGCCGTTCCCAGAAAAGGCGGGGAGATCACCCTCACCACTGGCTTCGAGGCCGGGCTCAGCGTGGCCATGGCAGGGAGCCAGAGCCGGTTGCGCCTCCCTCTCGTGGTGACGATCGAGGACAACGGCCCCGGCGTGGCCGAGGACATGGCGCCGCATCTCTTCGAGCCGTTCTTAAGCGGACGGGCCGGCGGGACCGGACTGGGCCTGCCGCTGGCCGCCAGCATCGCCTGCGACCACGGCGGCGTGATCGAATTCGACAGCCGGCCGCGGCGCACGGTCTTCCGGGTCTTGCTACCCGTAGACACCGGGGCGGGGGGCGAAGGATGACCGGGGCCATCATCCTCGTCGCCGACGACGACAAGGCAATTCGCACCGTGCTCGCCCACGCGCTCGTCCGGCAGGGTCACCAGGTCCGCACCACCGGCAACGCCGCCACCCTGTGGCGGTGGGTGTCGGAAGGGGAAGGGGACCTCGTGATCGCGGACGTCGTCATGCCGGACGGCGACGGGCTCGACCTCCTTCCCAGGATCAAGCGCCTGCGCCCGGAGCTTCCCATCGTCGTCATGAGCGCGCAGAGCACGCTTCTCACCGCGATCAAGGCGGCCGAGAGAGGCGCCTATGAATACCTACCGAAGCCCTTCGACCTCGCGGGCTTGATCGAGGTGGTGCGGCGTGCCTTGAGCGGTCCCAAGGCGACGCCCACGCCCCTCGGCGCCACACTCGAGCCGGACGCGCAACTGCCGCTGCTCGGCCGGTCGCCGGCCATGCAGGAGATCTTCCGGGTGGTCGCCCGCCTTGCCGGAACCGACCTCACCGCGCTCATCATCGGCGAGTCGGGGACGGGCAAGGAGCTCGTCGCTCGAGCGCTCCACGAGTACGGCAAGCGGCGCAACCTGCCGTTCGTCGCCGTCAACATGGCGGCGATCCCGCGCGAGCTCGTGGAAAGCGAGCTGTTCGGGCACGAGAAAGGGGCTTTCACGGGAGCCACCGTGCGCCGGCCCGGCCGGTTCGAGCAGGCCCAGGGCGGCACGCTCTTCCTCGATGAGATCGGCGACATGCCTGTCGAGGCCCAGACCCGGCTGCTCCGGGTGCTCCAGCACGGAGAGGTCACCCCTGTCGGCGGCCGCGCCCCGGTCAGGAGCGACGTGCGGATCATCGCCGCAACCCAACACGACCTTCGCCAGCTCGTCCGGCAGGGCCTGTTCCGCGACGACCTATTTTACCGTCTCAACGTGGTGCCGATCCGGGTGCCGCCGCTCCGAGAGCGTGCCGAAGACATAGCCGAGCTGGTTCGGCACTTCCTCGCCGTGGTCCAAGCCGAAGGGCTGCCGGCGAAGGTGTTTTCCCCGACGGCGATCGCGCGGCTCAAGGCCTATTCCTGGCCCGGAAACGTGCGCGAGCTCGAGAACCTCATCCGGCGCCTCACCGCCTTGTGCGCGGAGGAGGTGATCGGTCCTGAGATCATCGAGGCGGAACTCGCCGAGGTGCCGGCGCGGCCTTCGCTGGCGGCCGAGAACGAAGGGCTGGGCACGAGCGTCGAGCGCCACCTCCGCCGCTACTTCGCAGCCCACGGCGACGGTCTGCCGAGCACTGGGTTGCATGAGAGGGTGGTGAGAGAGGTGGAGCGACCGCTCATCGCGCTTACCCTCGCGGTCACGCGCGGCAACCAGATCAAGGCCGCGCGGGTGCTCGGTCTCAACCGCAACACCCTGCGGAAGAAGATCCGCGAGCTCGATATCCAGGTCGTTCGAGGGACGCGCTGATGGCGAGCGCAGCACCCGACCGGGCCACCTCGCTCGCCGCCCGCCTCGGCCGGTGGGCGGATCGCGTGCGCCTCTCGCGCAAGCTCGCCCCTGCACTCGCGATCGGCGCTTTGGCCTCCGGCCTTCTGACCTACGGCGCCCTTTCGGGCGCCGGGCCGTTCGAGCCCGCCCCGGATACCGTGCTCGTCCTCCTCCTCGTGGACCTGGTCCTCTTGCTCCTCCTGGCGGCGGTGGTCTTAAGGGGGCTGGTGCGACTCTGGATCGAGCGCCGCCGGGGCTCCGCGGGCTCGCGGCTCCACGTCCATCTCGTCGCCCTATTCAGCCTCGTGGCGATCGTGCCCACCATCCTGGTGGCGCTGTTTTCGGCGCTCCCCTTCAACCTCGGCCTCGATGCGTGGTTCAGCGAGCGGGTGCGCACGGCGGTCGGTGAGTCGGTGGCTGTGGCCGAGGCTTACCTCGCCGAGCACCGCCAGAACATCCGGGCCGACGCCTTCGCGATGGCGAACGACATCAACCGCTTCGCCCCGACCCTGTTCGACAACCCGGCCCTCTTCAACCCGTTCCTGAAGACGCAGGCGGCGCTCAGGGAGCTTACGGAGGCGATGGTCTTCCGCCGCGACGGGCGGATCCTCGCACGCACGGGGCTTCCCTTCGTCCTGGCCTTCGAACCGGTGCCACTCGACGCGCTGGAGCAGGCCGCCACCGGCAAGGTCGTGATCCTCACCAGCGACGACGACCGGGTGCGTGCCCTGATCCGGCTCGAAGGGCTGATCGACGGTTACCTGTTCGTGGGGCGGTTCGTCGACAGCCGGGTGCTCGCCCACATGGCGCGCGCCCAGAGGGCCGCCCGCGAGTACAGCACTCTGAAGGACAAACGGGCCGACATCCAGATCACCTTCGCCATGATCTTCGTCGTCGTGGCGCTCCTTCTCCTGTTCGCTGCGGCGTGGGTGGGACTCACCTTCGCGACCCAGCTCGTGCGGCCGATCAGCGGCCTCGTGGCCGCGGCCGAGCGGATTCGTGCAGGCGACCTCGGGACCCGTGTCCCCGAGGGACCGGATGACGACGAGATCGGGACGTTAAGCCGGGCGTTCAACCGGATGACAGACCAGCTCGAAAGCCGGCGCCGGGAGCTCATTAAGGCGAACCGCCAGCTGGACACCCGCCGCCGGTTCACCGAGTCCGTCCTTTCCGGCGTCTCGGCGGGGGTGATCGGGCTCGACCCTGAGGGCCGGATCGACCTGCCGAACCGGTCGGCCCTCACGTTGCTTTCGAGCCGGCCGGAGTGGCTTGTCGGCCGGAAACTTTCAGAGGCCGTGCCGGAAATGGCGGGCCTCTCAGGTGAGGCGCTCGCCCGGCCCCAAGGCATCGTCGAGGGGCAGATTACGCTCAAGCGCGAGGGTCGCACGCGCACCCTTCTCGTGCGGATTAGCGCCGGGGGGCCGCCGGGGGAGGTGGAGGGGTTCGTCGTCACCTTCGACGACGTCACCGCGCTCCTCGCCGCGCAGCGCACCGCCGCCTGGGCGGACGTGGCGCGCCGGATCGCCCACGAGATCAAGAACCCTCTCACCCCGATCCAGCTTTCGGCCGAACGGCTCAAGCGCAAGTTCGTGAAGGAGATCAAGAGCGACCCCGAGGTGTTCACCACCTGCACGGAAACGATCATCCGCCAGGTCGGCGACATCGGCCGGATGATCGACGAGTTCTCGACCTTTGCTCAGATGCCGGCGCCGGTCTTCGACGACGAAGACGTGCTGGAGCTGGCCCGGCAGGCGATTTTGATGCAAGAGATCGCGCATCCCGAGGTCACGTTCGCCCGCGACTTTCCCAACCGGTCTGTGCGCCTCGAGTGCGACGGGCGGCAGGTGGTGCAGGCTTTGACCAACTTGCTCAGGAACGCCGTCGAGGCGATCGAAAGCCGGGAGGCCCCGCCGAGGAAGTCGCTGCCGCCCGGGCGTGTGCGGGTGAGGGTTGAAGAGGCCCGGGGCCGATGTATCATCGAGGTTCACGACAACGGCCGCGGGCTCCCCGTGGACCAACGCGAGCGCCTCGTTGAGCCTTACGTAACGACCCGGGCCAAGGGCACCGGTCTGGGCCTCGCGATCGTCAAGCGGATCATGGAAGACCACGGCGCCCGGCTCGAGTTGGCCGACGGGGCCGACGGCGGCGCCTGCGTCCGCCTGATCTTCCTCTCAGGCGAGGCGCGCAAGGCGCGCGGCCCGGCTCGGGCCGCGGCGCGGGAGGAGAAGGTCGCGTCCCATGGCGCATGACATCCTTATCGTCGACGACGAGGCCGACATCCGATTGCTGACCTCCGGGATCCTCCGGGACGAAGGTTACGAGCCCCGTGTCGCGGAGGACAGCGCTTCAGCACTCGCCGCGATCCGCGCCCGACAGCCGTCTCTCCTCATCCTCGACATCTGGCTGCAGGGGAGCGAGATGGACGGGCTGGAGGTCCTCGACGCGGTCAAGCGGGAGCATCCGGCGCTACCTGTCGTCATGATCAGCGGCCATGGGAGCATCGAGACTGCCGTGGCCGCCATCAAGAAGGGAGCCTACGACTTCATCGAGAAGCCGTTCGAGGCCGACCGGCTGATGCTGGTGGTCGACCGGACGATCGAGGCGGCCCGACTGCGCCGGGAGAACCAGGAGCTGCGCGTGCGCGCCGGGGGCGAGGCGGAGCTCATCGGCAGCTCGCCGGCGGTCGCGCAGTTGCGAGCGGCGATCGACCGGGTGGCGCCCACCGGCAGCCGCGTCCTCCTTACCGGATCACCGGGCGTGGGCAAGGAGGTGGTTGCCCGCATGCTGCACGCGCGCTCCCGCCGCGCGAACGGGTCATTCGTCGTGCTGAACGCGGCGACCATGGCGCCCGAGCGGATGGAGATCGAGCTCTTCGGGATCGAGACCGGCGCCCAGGGTCCGGGAAGCCCCCGCAAGATCGGCACCTATGAGCAAGCCCATGCGGGCACCCTGTTCCTGGACCAGGTGGCGGACATGCCGCTCGAGACCCAGGGCAAGATCGTGCGGGCCCTTCAGGACCAAACCTTCCACCGGGTCGGTGGCGGGCCGGCCGTGGAAGTCGACGTGCGGGTGATCGCCGCCTCCAACCGGGACCTGGCCGCGGAGATCGCCGCGGGCCACTTTCGCGAGGACCTATACTACCGCCTCAACGTCGTCCCTATCGCCGTTCCGGCGCTCACGGAACGGCGCGAGGACATTCCTGAACTCGCCCGCCACTTCATGGCTCGTTCGGCGGAAGCCGCCGGCTTGCCTGCACGCGAGATCGCCCCCGACGCGAGGGCGGCGCTGCAGAGCTACGACTGGCCCGGGAACGTGCGGCAGCTCAGGAACGTGATCGACTGGCTTCTGATCATGGCGTCCGGAGACTCGCGGAGCCCGATCCGCGCCGACATGCTGCCGCCGGAGCTTACCCAGCGCGCGCCCGCCGTGTTTCGACAGGAGAGGGGCGGACAAACCATGTCCCTGCCGTTGCGCGAGGCCCGCGAGATGTTCGAGCGCCAGTACTTAGCCGCCCAGCTCAACCGATTCAGCGGCAACATCTCCCGGACAGCCGCTTTCGTCGGCATGGAACGGTCGGCGCTTCACCGCAAGCTCAAGGCGCTGGGCGTCGCCCATGAGGGGCGCGGGGGAGGGGGTCCGGCCGAAGGTAGATCCATGCACACTCCGTCAGGGGAGAGCGCCGCCGGATGAAGGTCATCGTCTGCGGGGCCGGCCAGGTCGGCTTCAACATCGCCCGTCATCTCGCCGGCGAGCGCAACGACGTCACGATCATCGACCAGTCGCCGGAGCTGATCCACAAGGTCAGCAATTCCCTCGAGGTCAAGGGGCTGGTCGGTTTCGCTTCCCATCCCCCGCTTCTCGAGCAGGCGGAGGCGGCGGATTCCGACATGATCATCGCCGTCACCTTAGCCGACGAAGTCAACATGGTGGCGTGTCAGGTGGCCCACTCGCTTTTCAACGTGCCCACGAAGATCGCGCGGGTGCGCCACCAGAGCTACCTCGACCCCATGTGGCGCGACCTGTTCAGCCGCGACCACATGCCCATCGACGTGATCATTTCGCCCGAGGTGGAGGTGGCCCGGGCGATCATCCGGCGCCTCGAGGTCCCGGGCTCGCTCGACATGATCCCTCTGGCCGACGGGAAGATCCGGCTCGTTGCCGTGCGCTGCGGCGACAACTGCCCCATCGTCAATACGCCCCTGCGCCAGCTCACCGAGCTGTTCCCCGAGCTCAGCGTGGTCGTGGTGGGAATCATTCGCAACGATCGGCTGATCGTGCCGCGGGCATCAGCAGAGATGCACGCCGGCGACGAAGTCTACTTCGTCGCGGACGCGGCGCATGTCGAGCGGGCGATGGCGGCGTTCGGCCACGAGGAGAAGGAGGCGCACCGGGTCATCATCGTCGGCGGTGGAAACATCGGGTTGTTCCTCACGCGCGAACTCGAACGCGACCATCCGGACGTTAAGGCCAAGATCATCGAGATCAACAAGGCCCGGGCCGAGACGATCGCCGAGCAGCTTTCGCGCACCGTCGTGATCAACGGCGACGCCCTCGACCGCGACATCCTGGACGAGGCCAACGTGGGAATCACGGAGACGATCGTCGCGGTCACCGACCACGACGAGGTCAACATCTTATCCTCGCTTCTCGGTAAGCGTTATGGGGCCAGGCGGGCGGTGACGCTGGTGAACAACGCCGCCAGCAACTCGCTGGTCTATTCCCTCGGCGTCGATGTCATCGTGGAGCCCAGGGAGACCACCGTCTCCACCATCCTCCAGCATATCCGGCGCGGCCGCATACGGGCGGTGCACAGCCTGCGCCAGGGGGTGGCCGAGGTGATCGAGGCCGAGGCACTCGAAACGTCCCCGCTGGTGGGCAAGGCGCTCAGGGAGGTGAAACTCCCCGCCGGCATTCTCGTGGGAGCGATCGTTAGGGGCGGCCAGGTCATGAAGCCCCGGGGGGACACGGTGGTGCAGATGAACGACCGGGTCATCATGTTCGCCGGGGCGAAGATGGTGAAGCAGGTAGAGAAGATCTTTTCGGTCCGGCTCGAGTTCTTCTAAACCTACACGTACCGCCGGCGGAACCGGAGGGCGAACCCGGGTCCCGCGGTCGCGAGAGAGACACGAGATTGTTCCTGGGTTAACGTGGCCCGCCGGCGATAGCCGGTGGAGCCGGGCACGGGGGTGAGGAGTGCAATGTCGCGAGTCGCCTATGTGAACGGACGGTACCTGCCGCATGCCCAAGCGAGGGTCCACGTCGAGGACCGCGGCTACCAGTTCGCCGACGGAGTCTACGAAGTGATCCTCGTCGCCGGCGGCGGGCTCGTTGACGAAGAAGCCCACCTCGACCGGCTGGAACGGTCGCTCAGGGAGCTTGCCATGCGGGCCCCGATGTCGCGGGCCGCCCTGAAGCTCGTGCTTCGGGAGACCATCCGGCGCAACCGAGTGCGCGACGCCATGGTCTATCTTCAGATCAACCGCGGGGTCGCGCCCCGCGACCACGCCTTCCCTGTCGGCGTCAAACCCAGCGTCGTGTGTACCGCGCGCCGCGTCGTGCTGCCTCAGGGGATGGACGACCACCCGGGGGTGGCGGTCGTCACCGTGCCCGACATCCGCTGGCGGCGGTGCGATATCAAGTCGGTTTCACTCCTTCCCAACGTCCTGGCCAAGCAGAAGGCGGAGGAGGCGAACGCGTACGAGGCCTGGCTGGTGGACGCGGCAGGGTATGTGAGCGAAGGGAGCTCCACGAACGCCTGGATCGTCGACGACTCGGGGCAAGTAGTCACCCGCCCCGTCGGCAATGAGATCTTGAGCGGGATCACCCGGGGCGCCGTGATTCGGCTGGCGCGAGGAGCGGGCGTCGAGGTGTCCGAGCGGCGCTTCACCCTGTCCGAGGCCAAGGAGGCCCGCGAGGCCTTCGTCACGAGCACCACTTGCCTGGTCAGGCCGGTCACGCAAATCGACGACACCGTCGTCGCAAACGGACACCCCGGGGCTCTCACCCGCCGGCTGCTTGGCCTTTATCTCACCTACGTGCGCGGGTCGGGGGCGGCCGCGTGAAGCTCGCCCGGCCCGGCGCCGTCCTCTTCGACTGGGATGGGACGCTGGTCGATTCCTTTCCGGTCATCCATCGGGCACTCAATGATACGTTGACGGCGATGGGCCTGAGCCGATGGGGCGCCGAGGAGGCCCGCCGCCGGATCGGCCCTTCTCTCCGGGATTACTTCCCGGCGTTCTTCGGCGACCGCTGGCCCGACGCCCGCGCCATCTACCAGAGCAGCTATGCGGCCCATCACCTCGAGGCGCTCCGGCCCCTACCCGGCGCGGACGAGCTCCTGTCGGCGTTCGCCGCGGGCGGCGTCTATCTCGGCGTCGTCAGCAACAAGAGCGGGCACTTTCTCCGGCGGGAGGCGCGGCATCTGGGGTGGGAGCGCTACTTCGGCCGGCTCGTGGGCGCGACGGATGCGGCCGAGGACAAACCCGCCGTCGCGCCGGTGAGGCTGGCGCTCGAAGGGAGCGGGATCGCCCCCGGCCCCGAGGTATGGTTCGTCGGCGACGATCCCGTGGACCTCGCCTGTGCCCGCAACGCGGGCTGCGTACCGATTCTGCTGGGTCCGGCGGCGCGAAGCGATCCCCTCCAGGGCACTCCGGGGGCTTGGCGTTTCCCGGATTGCGGGGCGCTCGCGGCGCTTGTGCCGTGCCTGTTACGCACCATATCCACTGTATCAACGGTGTGAGGGACCGGCGGCCGGCGGAACCGGGCGTGACGGCCGAGATTTCCGTCTGCACCGTCGGGCTTTTGGTTCTGCCGCGCCACTCCGGCCCCAATAACAGAAGGCCCCTCGGCAGAAAAAAGAAGGGGATCAACATGGCGACGGAAAAATCGCAGAATCTTCAGGACGTGTTCCTGAACCACATTCGCAAGAACAAGCTCCCTGTCACGGTCTTTCTCGTCAACGGAGTCAAGCTCCAAGGGGTGATCAGCTGGTTCGACAATTTCTCGGTGCTCCTGCGCCGGGACGGCCATTCGCAGCTCGTGTACAAGCATGCCATCTCGACGGTCATGCCGGCGGCGCCTGTCCAGCTCTTCGAGCCAGCCAAGGAGGAGGCCGAGGCAGGTTTCGAACCAGCCAAGGAGGAGGTCGAAGCCGGCTGATTTGAGGGGGGAACTCACCCGCGTAGACGCTCAACCGGGTGTCAGGGCGATCGTCCTGCACCCGGTGCCTAAGTCCTCCAGGCCCAAGGCGCGGACCGCAGAAGGCCGCCTGTTGGAAGCGGTGAACCTGGCGGGCGCGATCGAGCTCGTCGTCGTCCACGCCGAGGTCTGCTGGCTTTCGTCCATCCGGCCTGCCACGCTCTTCGGGGCCGGGAAGGTCGAAGAGCTAGGCGTGCTCGTCGCCCGGAAGGGAATCGAGATTGCGGTCGTAGACTGCGGTCTTACACCCGTCCAGCAGCGCAACCTCGAGCGGGCCTGGCTGTGTAAGGTGATCGACCGAACGGGCCTCATTCTCGAGATCTTTGGGGCGCGGGCCAGGACGCGCGAGGGGCGGCTCCAAGTGGAACTGGCGGCCCTGAGCTACCAGCGCAGCCGCCTCGTTCGCTCCTGGACGCACCTCGAACGGCAGCGCGGTGGGTTCGGCTTCCTCGGCGGCCCGGGCGAGTCCCAGCTTGAAGCGGACCGGCGCCAGATCGACGAGCGGATCACCAAGATCCGCAGCGAGCTCGAGGCCGTCGCCCGCACGCGCAAGCTCCATCGGAAGGCCCGGCGCCGGGTGCCCTATCCGGTCGTGAGTCTGGTGGGCTACACCAACGCCGGCAAGTCGACGCTCTTCAACCGGCTCACCGGGGCTCAGGTGTTCGCCGACAGCCGACTGTTCACCACGCTCGATCCCACGATGCGGGGCGTGACGCTCCCCTCTGGCCGGCGCATCATCGTCTCCGACACCGTCGGCTTCGTCTCCGAGCTGCCGACGGGGTTGGTCGCCGCTTTCCACGCGACCCTGGAGGAGGTGGTGGAGGCCGACTTCGTCCTCCACGTCCGCGACGTCGCCCACCCCGACAGCGAGGCACAGCGCGAGGACGTGCACTTGGTGCTGTGCGAGCTGGGCATGCGCGAGACGGTCGATAACGGTCTCATCGAGGTGCTGAACAAAATCGACTTGGTCGGCGCCGACGAGCGGCGACGCATTTTTAACGGATGCCGCCGGCGGGCGAACTTTCTGCCGGTGTCCGCGATGACGGGCGAGGGATGTCACGCCGTCCTCGAACTCCTCGACGCGCGGGTCACCGGACGGCAGAAGGTCGTGGACCTCAGCGTGCGACTGGAGGACGGTGCGGCCCTGGCGTGGCTATACGGCCATGGGGAGGTCCTGAGGCGAGTCCATGAGGACGGCTGCGCCCGGCTCAAGGTGCGCCTCGATCCGGCCGACCTCGCCCGGTTCCAGCGGCGGGACGGGCCGAGCCCGACTTAACCCCCGCGCGCCCGAGCACAACTGGGGACTCGGCGGTGCGACGGAGGCAAAAGTGGGGGTCCGGAACGCTCCGTCCCCGGTCTTGACAAGCCCGGAGCCGGCTTGTAAAAGATCTAGCACTCGTCAAGAAAGAGCGCTAATAACTGCTCTCGAGGGCACCTCGCCCAGGTTCACGCATTTCATCCAGCACCAGCCGATGGAGGCTTTTGTATGAAGTTCAGGCCCTTGCACGATCGCGTCCTGGTCAGGCGCGTCGAGGAGGAAGACAGGACCGCGGGTGGGCTCATCATCCCCGACACCGCGAAGGAAAAGCCGATGCAGGGCGAGGTCCTGGCGGTCGGCTCCGGCGCCCGGAGCGAGGACGGCAAGATCCATCCCCTGGACGTGAGGGTCGGTGACCGGATCCTGTTCGGCAAGTGGTCGGGCACCGAGGTCAAGATTGACGACGAGGAGCTGTTGATCATGAAGGAGTCCGACATCATGGGTATTCTCGAGGACACGAGACGGAAGGCGTCGAAGAAGACGTCGAAGAAAGCTGCGTAAGGGGAGGGATCGATGCCAGCGAAGGACGTCAAGTTCAGCGGCGATGCGCGCTCCCGGATGATGCGCGGGATCGACATTCTGGCCGACGCGATCAGGATCACCCTGGGGCCGAAGGGGCGCTGCGTGGTGCTCGACAAGTCCTTCGGCGCGCCGCGGATCACCAAGGACGGGGTGGCGGTGGCGAAGGAGATCGAGCTTTCGGACAAATTCGAGAACATGGGCGCCCAGATGGTGCGCGAGGTGGCGAGCAAGACCAACGACGAGGCCGGCGACGGCACGACGACGGCGACGGTCTTGGCGCAGGCGATCGTGCGCGAGGGGATCAAGGCGGTGGCGGCGGGGATGAACCCGATGGACCTGAAACGCGGGATCGACCTCGCGGTCGAGGCGGTGGTGGCCGATCTGAAGCGGCGCAGCCGCAAGATCTCGACCGACGAGGAGGTGGCCCAGGTGGGGACCATCTCGGCCAACGGCGAGCGCGACATTGGCGACATGATCGCCAAGGCGATGCAGAAGGTCGGCAAGGAAGGTGTGATCACGGTCGAGGAGGCGAAGGGCATCGAGACCGAGCTCGAGGTCGTCGAGGGGATGCAGTTCGACCGCGGCTACATCTCGCCCTACTTCGTCACCAACGCCGAGAAGATGGAGACCGAGCTGGAGGATCCGTACATCCTGCTGCACGAGAAGAAGGTGACGGGCCTGCAGTCGATGCTGCCGCTGTTGGAGGCGGTGGTGCAGGCAGGGCGGTCGCTGGTGGTGATCGCCGAGGATGTCGAGGGCGAGGTCCTGGCGACGCTGGTGGTGAACAAGCTTAGGGGTGGTCTCAAGGTGGCGGCGGTGAAGGCGCCGGGCTTCGGCGACCGGCGCAAGGCGATGCTGGAGGACATCGCGATCCTGACCGGCGGCCAGGTGATCAGCGAGGATCTGGGGATCAAGCTGGAGAACGTGACCCTGGACATGCTCGGGAGGGCGAAGCGGGTCGAGATCACGAAGGAGAACACGACCATCGTCGGCGGCGCCGGCGACAAGCCGACGATCGAGGGCCGCTGCGGCCAGATCCGGATCCAGATCGACGAGACGACCTCGGATTATGATCGCGAGAAGCTGCAGGAGCGGCTGGCGAAGCTGGCCGGCGGCGTGGCGGTGGTCAAGGTCGGGGCGGCGAGCGAGGTCGAGGTCAAGGAGCGCAAGGACCTGGTCGAGGACGCGCTCAATTCGACCCGGGCCGCGGTCGAGGAGGGGATCGTCGCCGGCGGCGGCGCCGCCCTCCTTTATGCCACCCGGGTGCTGGACAAGGTGAAGGTCGGCAACAACGACCAGAAGGTCGGGGTCAACATCGTCCGCCGGGCCCTGGCGACGCCGGTGCGCCAGATCGCCGAGAACACCGGCTTCGACGGCGCCGTCGTCGCCGGCAAGCTAATGGAGAGCAAGAACACCAACTTCGGCTTCGACGCCCAGGATGAGGAGTACAAGGACCTGGTCAAGGCCGGCATCGTCGACCCCACCAAGGTGGTCCGCATCGCGCTCCAGGACGCCGCCTCGGTCGCCGGCCTCCTGGTCACCACCGAGGCCATGGTCGCCGAGAAGCCGGAGAAGAAGCCGCCCGCCCCCGGCGGGCCCGCCGGGCCCGACATGGGCAACATGGACTTCTGACCAACCTTACCCGCGCCTTCCCGGGGGGCCGCTCAAGGCGGCCCCTTCTTTTTGGGCACCCCCCGGTCGGTGGGCTTCGCTACAAGCGCTGGGTAACGCCCGGTCCCAATCGGCGGCGGACTGCCCCGTCCGGACGCAGAGCCGGTGACCCATGGGAGGCGGATTCCGACGGTGTACGCCGCCGACGGACACCCGCAATGCATGGTTGGGACAAGACGGGCGCGAATGAGGTAGTCAAAGAGATTCTAGCAATCTTAGCCGGCACCAAGCAGCGTTACGCCGCCTCGAACCGCTCCCACTCGACCTGCATCGCGCGATATGTCGCGTGAACGCCGTCGTCTTCGAGCGGTGGGAACGGACACGATCTCGCGCGGCCACCAAAATTCGCCAGGTCATCGTACGGATACGCCTCGCGCAGGTCAGGCGGAAGCCGGTCAATTGCTTCGCGGTTTACGATGCCCTGCCTCAGATCTGCGGCAAGGGCGAGCTGCGCCTCAGTCGACAGCGCGTCGTCGATCAAACCCAGGGCCGCGTCGTAGTTGGGCGCATTCTTAGCGATAAAGTACGTATCCACATACGCCACCGTGCCTTCCTTCGGGTAACTGATGGCGAGGGTGGCGCCTTTGGCGGCCGCCCACTGCACGATCGGCTCCCAGCCAAACGTCGAAATGACCGCATCTCCGCGGGCCATGATATCGGCCACTTCGTCGAACCCGGCCTGAACGAGGGCATGCTCTTTCTTTAGCTTGATGAGGAAGTCGATCGTCTCCTTGAGTTGAGATCGAGTCATCCAGCCAGCACTCGCACCGGTCACGATGCGCCCCCACAGCCGCACATTGCCCCACGGACC
>JBHICW010000017.1:0-16916 GCA_046759785.1 Alphaproteobacteria bacterium | reverse complement strand
CCTTGCCGCCGCAGGCGAGCCCCACCTCCCAGGCCTGCTCGTTGGTGACCCCGAAGTCGAGGAGGCGGGGCTTACCGTCGGCGATGACATCGAGCCCCTCCCGGATGACGGCGCCCTCGATGCAGCCGCCCGAGACCGAGCCGACGAACGTTCCGTCCCCATCGACCACGAGTTGGCTGCCGACGGGGCGCGGACTGGAGCCCCAGGTCGTGACGACCGTCGCCAGCGCGACACGGTTTCCGGCTCGATGCCAAGCCGCCGCGACCTCAAGGACGTCGTCGTCGGGAGAGGGTGTCAGATCGGTTTTCTCCATTCGGTCACCCCTTCCTCGCGGCGCGGGGCCTCTCGGGCCAGGGCGTCCGCAAGCTGTTCCAGTTTCTCCAAGTTGTGCACGGGGCGGAGATCGTCCACGTGGGGCAGGATGGCCTTGACTCCCAAAGATTTGGGCTCAAAGCCCTCGTAGCGCAACAGCGGATTGAGCCAGAACAATCGTCGGCATGACTTGTGGAGCCGCTCTATCTCGGCCGCGAGCCCGTGACCGGCGTCGCGGTCGAGGCCGTCGGAGATGAAGAGGACGACGGCGCCCTGGCTCAGCACGCGGCGCGACCAGTCGCGGTTGAAGGTCTTGAGGCACGCCCCGATGCGGGTGCCGCCCGACCAGTCTTCGACGGCGTCGGCGACCTTCGTCAGTGCCACCTCCGCGTCCTTGTTGCGGAGGTGGCGGGTGACGTTGGTCAGGCGGGTGGCGAAGACAAAGGTGTAGACCCGATCGCGGTCGTTGGTCAGCGCGTGGGCGAAGTGGACGAGCATCTGGGAGTAGCGGCTCATCGAGCCGGAGATATCGCACAACAGCACAAGCGGCGGCCGGCGCGGCCGGCGACGCCGGTGCTTGAGCGGGATGACGGCGCCGCCCGACCGGAGGCCGGCGCGCATGCTGGCCCGCATGTCGATCCGCGGCCCTCGCGGATCGGGCCGGAAACGGCGGCTGGGAACCTCGTTGACGGGCAGCCTGAGCTCCGCGATCGCCTCCCGGGCGCGGCGGACCTCCTCCGCCGACATTGCCTCGAAGTCCATCTTGCGCAGCACCTCGCGGTCCGAGTAGGTGAGAACGGCGTCCGCTACCACCTTTTCTCTGTTCCTCCCGCGCCCTTCCCCGAGCCCCGGGCCGCGTCCCCCGAGCAGCGCTTCCGCCACCCGCCGGCTCGTCGCCCCCAGCTTGTGATCCAGCTCGCCGCGGAACGCAGGGAGGAAAAGGGAGAGCATCCTCTCGAGAAGCTTCGGATCCCGCCAGAAGATGTGAAAAGCCTGGTCGAAGATCTCACGCTGATCGCGCCGATTGACGAACACCGCGTGCAGCGCCCAATAAAAGTCGTCACGTCGGGTTAGGCCGGCCGCCCCGACCGCGCGGACGGCGTCGAGCACTTGCCCCGGGCCCGCGGGGAGGCCGGCGGCCCTGAGCGCCCGACCGAAATACATGATGTTGGTGGCGAGCTTCCCGCCTTCCTCGCCCGCTTCCTGTGCCTCCATTAGTCCGCCGCCGCCATCTCGGACCTGACCTTGTCCAGAATCTTCGCCGCCTCAGAACCCTGGAGCTTGGCGATGTCGTCTTGGTACTTGAGGAACACGCCAAGGGTGTTATTGATCGTCTCGGGATCCAGAACCAGCTTGTCGAGCTCCACCAGAGCCGTCGCCCAGTCGATCGTCTCCGCGATCCCAGGCAGCTTGAACAGGTCCCGTCGTCTAAGTTCCTGGATGAACCCCACCACCTCGCGGCTGAGCTGCTCCGCGGCCTCTGCGACCTTCACCCTGAGGATCTCGAGCTCCCGCTCCGCATCTGGATAGTCGATCCAGAAGTACAGGCAACGGCGCTTCAACGCGTCGTGGATCTCGCGGGTTCGGTTCGACGTGATGACGACGACAGGCGGTTCCTCGGCCTTGATCGTACCGAGTTCCGGGATCGTTACCTGGTAGTCGGCCAGCACCTCGAGCAGGAAGGCTTCGAAAGGCTCATCCGTGCGGTCCAGCTCGTCGATGAGGAGCACCGGCGGCCCGTCGAGCCGCGTTTCCAGCGCCTGAAGGAGCGGGCGGTGGATCAAGAACTGCTCGGCGTAAATGTCGCGGCTGAGCTGTGCCCGATCGGTTTCGCCGGCGGATTCGGCCAGCCGGATCTCGATCATCTGGCGTGGGTAGTTCCACTCGTAAACGGCCGACGCGACGTCGAGCCCCTCGTAGCACTGAAGGCGCACCAGCGTCCGTTTGAGCCCGGCGGCCAGCACCTTGCCGATCTCGGTCTTGCCGACGCCGGCTTCGCCCTCCACGAAGAGGGGGCGCTTGAGCCTGAGTGCCAGGTACAGCGTCGTCGCCAGGCTCCGGTCGGCGACGTAGTCGCTCGAGCGCAAAAGCTCGAGGGTCTCGTCGATGCTGGAGGGAAGGTTCATTGTGGCGAAGGTCGGTTTCGAGACGGCCAAGTGTACAATACAGCGAGGGGGAGGCAATGCCTCCCCCGAACTCGTTTCGCGCAGCGGCCCCGGCCGCGCCCGCGGGGCATGCCCGCGGGCGCGTTAGCCGCAAGCGGCCACTGCGCGCTTCGCCATCACGGTGACGAGATGCGCCCGGTATTCGGCGCTGGCGTGGATGTCGCGGTTGAGCCCCTCCGCGGAGACCGAGATCCCGTCCAACGCCGAGGGCGAGAAGTTCCCGGCGAGCGCCCGCTCCATCTCGCCCACCCGGTAAACGCAGGGGCCGGCGCCGGTCACGGCGACGCGAACCTCACCGCCCCGCTGTGCCACCATCACACCCACGATCGCGTAGCGCGAGGCCGGGTTGGGGAACTTGGCGTAGCCCGCCTTGCTCGGCACCGGGAAGCTCACCGCCGTGATGATTTCGCCGTCCTCCAGGGCGGTCTCGAAGAGGCCCGTGAAGAAGTCATCGGCGGCGATGCTGCGGCGGTTCGTCGCGACCGTCGCCGCCAGCCCCAACACGGCGGCGGGATAGTCTGCGGCCGGGTCGTTGGTGGCGAGCGAGCCGCCGATGGTGCCGCAATTGCGAACCTGGTAGTCGCCGATGCAGCCGGCGAGTGTCGCCAGCGCCGGGATGGCCTTCGCCACTTCGGCCGAGGAGGTGACCTCGTTGTGGCGGGTCATGGCGCCGATGACGACGGCGCCGTCCTCGGCCCGGATGCCCTCGAGCTCGGCGATCCCGCCGAGGTCGACGAGGTCTGAGGGGCGGCTCAGGCGCAGCTTCATGCTCGGGATCAGGGTATGCCCCCCGGCGAGGAACCTGCCGTCATCGGCCGCCTTGAGCGCTGCGACCGCCTCGTCGATCGACCTCGGTCGATGGTACTGGAAGCTGTACATCGTCCCTCTCCTATTCGGCCGCCGCCTTAGCCTGTTGGATCGCGCGCCAGACCTTCTCCGCGGTCGCCGGCATCTCCAGGTGGGTGACGCCGAGGGGCGCCAGCGCGTCGACCACCGCGTTCATGACCGCCGGCGTGGCGCCGATCGTGCCAGTCTCGCCGCAGCCTTTCACCCCCAGCGGGTTGTGGGGGCTGGGGGTCTCATTATGACCGGTTTGGAAGCTCGGCACGTCGTCCGCCCGCGGCATGCAGTAATCGAGGTAGGAGCCGGTCACAAGCTGCCCGCTCGATTCGTCGTAGAGGCAGTGCTCGAGCAACGCCTGGCCCACCGCATGGGTCACACCGCCGTGGACCTGGCCTTCGACGATCATCGGGTTGATGATCCGGCCGACGTCGTCCACCGCCGCGAAGTTGACGACCTCGACGACACCGGTCTCGGGGTCGATCTCGACCTCGCAGATATGGCACCCGAAAGGGAAGGTGAAATTCGCCGGATCATAGAACGCGTTCTCGTCGAGGCCCGGCTCCAGCTCTTCGAGCGGGTAGTTGTGCGGCACGTACGCCGCCAGCGCGATATCGCCGAAGTTCTTCGTCCGGTCGGTACCGGCCACTCGGAAGACGCCTTCCCTGAACTCGATGTCGGCCTCCGAGGCCTCGAGCTGGTGCGCGGCGATCTTCTTGCCCTTAGCGATGATCTTGTCCACGGCCTTTGCAACCGCCGATCCGCCGACGGCTACCGACCGCGAGCCGTAGCTGCCCATGCCGAACGGAACCCTGCCCGTGTCTCCATGGACGACCTCGACGTTCTCGATCGGCACGCCGAGTCGATCGGCGGCGATCTGGGCGAAGGTTGTCTCGTGGCCTTGCCCATGGGCTTGTGAGCCGGTGAAGACGGTCACGGTACCCGTCGGGTGGACGCGGATTTGCGCCGCCTCGTACAAGCCGGCACGGGCGCCGAGCGCGCCAGCCACTGCCGACGGCGCCGCGCCGCAAGCCTCAAGGTACGTGGAGAAACCGATACCGCGGAGCTTGCCGCGCCCCTTCGCCTCTTCCCTGCGGGCCTCGAAGCCGGCGTAATCGGCCAACCTCAAGGCCTCGTCCAGGGTCGCGGCGTAGTTGCCCGAATCGTAAAGGAACGCGACCGGGGTCTGGTACGGAAAGGCATCCGGCGGGATCAAGTTGCGACGCCGGATCTCCGCCTTGTCGATTCCCGTTTCGCGGGCGGCGTTCTCGACCAGCCGCTCGAGCAGGTAGGTTGCCTCCGGGCGACCCGCCCCGCGCGAGGCGTCGACCGGCACGGTATGCGTGAATACTGCCTTGACCTCACCGTAGATCGCCGGCGTCGTGTACTGGCCCGCGAGCAGGGTGCCGTACAGGTACGTCGGGATCAAAGAGGCGAACGTCGAAAGGTAGGCCCCCATGTTGGCGATCGTGCTGACCTTAAGGCCGAGGAACTTGCCGTCCTCGTCGAGCGCGAGCTCGGCGTGGGTCACATGGTCCCGGCCCTGTGAGTCCGACATGAAGGATTCCGACCGCTCCGCCGTCCACTTCACCGGCCGGCCGACCTTCTTCGAAGCCCAGGTGACCGTCACCTCCTCCGGATAGTGGATCATCTTCGACCCGAAGCCGCCACCGACGTCCGGTGAGACCACCCTCAGCTTCGATTCAGGGATGTTCAGAATGAACGCCCCCATCAGCAGGCGGACCACGTGCGGGAACTGGCTCGTCGAGTAAAGGGTGTAGCTGTCGTCTCCGGCGTCGTACTCACCGATCGACGAGCGCGGCTCGACGGCGTTGCTCACCATGCGATTGTTGACGAGGTCGAGCTTGGTGACGTGGTGCGCCTTGGCGAAGGCGGCGTCGGTCGCTTCCCTGTCGCCGATCTCCCAGTCGAAGCAAATATTGTTGGCCGCTTCCTCGTGAACCTGCGGCACACCGGGATCCGTCGTCTTGGCCGTCGAGACGATCGCCGGCAAGGATTCGTAGTCCACTTCGACGAGCTCGGCGGCGTCTTTGGCCTGCTCGCGCGTCTCGGCGATCACCGCGGCCACGCGGTCGCCGACGTGGCGGACCACGCCGCGGGCGAGCGGGGGGTGCGGCGGCTCGACCATGACCTTGCCTTCCTTGCCGGTCACCTGCCAGCCGCAAGGCATGCCGCCGACGCCGTCGGCCGCCATGTCCTCGCCGGTGATGACGGCGATCACCCCGGCCGCCGTGAGCGCCTTCTCCTTGTTGATGCCCTTGATCTTCGCGTGGGCATGGGGCGAGCGGACGATAGCCGCGTAAGCCTGGCCCGGGCGGTTGATGTCGTCGGTGTAAGTCCCGCCGCCGGTCAGGAAACGATAGTCCTCCTTGCGCCTCACGCTGGCACCGATGCCCTGCTCAGCCATGGCTTTAGCTCCTCATCGCTTGGGCACCGGCCGCAATCGCCTTGACGATGTTGTGGTAGCCGGTGCAGCGGCAGATGTTGCCCTCGAGATGCTCCCGAATCTCCTTCTCGCTCGGGTCCGGGTTGTGCTTAATGAGGTCCAGCGCGCTCATGACCACGCCCGGTGTGCAGAACCCGCACTGAAGCCCGTGGTGTTCGCGGAAGGCCTCCTGCATAGGATGCAGCTTTCCGTCCTTGGCCACGCCCTCGATGGTGGCGACCTCGGCGCCCTCCGCCTGTGCCGCCAGGACGGTGCACGACTTGACCGACCGCCCATTCACGTGGACGACGCAGGCGCCGCACGAGCTGGTGTCACAGCCCACATGGGTGCCGGTCAAACCGAGGTGGTCGCGGAGGTAGTGAACCAGCAACGTCCGCTCCTCGACCTCCGCCGAGACGGCCTTGCCGTTCACCGTCATGGAAACGTTGGGCATGGGTCGACCTCCCTGATTGTTGTTCTCCGACGGCCTCGTTTGTCGGGGCGAGGGGCGGGGCCCCTGGCGCACCGCCGGTTGACGCACAGTTTGGTGTTGTGAGGCGCCGGACGTCAAGGAAGGAAATGGCGTCCCCCTCCGGGGCCGATCGGGCCGGCCTCGGACGTCCTTACCTCAAGCCCTCTACCACATTCCGAACAGGAGCAGCAGCAGAGCCACGATGACCAGCACGCCGATGACCCAGACGGCGGTCCCAACCCCCCTTGCCGCGGGCCGGGCCGCCGGCGCCCCGACGACCTCGGCGGCGGGCGCGCCCACCTCTGCCGCCACCAGCTCGCCGAACGCACGGAAGAAGTCGTCAGCCAACTTGCGCGCCGTGCTGTCGATGAGCCGGGAGCCGAGCTGGGCCAGCTTGCCCCCCACCTGGGCGTCCGCCACGTAGCGCAGGACCGTGTCCTCCCCCTCGGCCTCGAGCTCCACCTTCGCGCCGCCCTTGGCGAAGCCGGCGGCCCCGCCCTGACCTTCGCCCTCAATGCGATAGCTGTTGGGCGGGTCGAGGTCGGAGAGGGTCACCTTCCCCGAAAAGGTCGCCTTCATCGGCCCGACCTTGGACACCACCTTGGCCGTGTACTCGGTGTCGGAGGCCTTGGCCAACTCCTGGCAGCCGGGAATGGCCTGCTTCAAGACGTCGGGGTCGTTGAGGGCCGCCCAGACGCGCTCGCGAGGAGCGGGGATGCGGTATTCGCCGGTGAACTCCATGGCCGCCCTTGCAAACCGGGGCCTAGACTTAAGGCGGACAGTACCGGCTCACCGTCGGGCTGGCAACGGGTTTGGGGAGGCAACGCCAAGGGAGGGCGGGGCGGTTCGGATCGCGGCGCGGAGCGTCTTAGGGCGCCCCCCGGCCTTGCGGTTCGCAAGCGTCCCTGGACGCAGGCGGGGGACGCGTTGGACGATAGGTTTTGAGCGGAGCCATAATGCGGGAGGCGACGGGAATCGCCAAAAGAGGACCGAGATCCTCGTTCACGAACCGGGGGTTCGCTGAACGCAGCCCACGTTGAGAGGACAGAAACAAGGGGAGGATAGTGATGAAGAAATCGTTTCGACCGTCACCGGCTGCCGTCGACAAGTTCGTGAGGGGTCTGGAGAAACAGGGCATCAGGTACGTCCGCTTCGAGCTGGCTGACCTGCACGGGATTTCGCGGTGCAAGGTGGTGCCCATTCGAAACGTCGCCGCCTTTGCCAAGCGTGGGCTCAACTTTTATGGCGGCACGCTGGCGTTCGACACCGGCGCGCGCGTGGTGCCGGGCGCCCGCTACCACGAGCAGGTGAAGTACCGCGACCAGTTCCTCTACCCCGACCTCGAGACGGTGACGCCGGTGCCCTGGCACGAGGGCACGGCCAAGGTGATCTGCGACACCGAGTGGGGCCCGGACGAGCCCTTGAAGGCGGCGCCGCGCTACATCCTGCGCCGGCTCCTCGACAAGGCCGAGGACATGGGCTTCACGGTCATGATGGGGCACGAGTTCGAGTTCTATATGCTCGACGCCGAGACCAAGGAGCCGCTGTTCGGCGGCCTCCAAATCTTCAACAACGTACGCAACCAGTGGGCGCCCTTCATCGACGATCTGCTCGACCACCTGCAGGCGGCGGGGGTGGACGTCATCACCCACAACTGCGAGTACGCGCCGTCGCAGTTCGAGATCAACTACAGGCCAGCGCACGGGTTGCGCGGCGCCGACAACGGCTTCACGTTCAAGAACGCGGTCAAGGAGTTCGTCCAGCGCGCCGGCTACCACGCCACCTTCATGTCGAAGCCCTGGCCCGACCGCTCGGGCTCCGGCTGCCACTTCCACATAAGCCTGTGGGACAAGACGTCGAGCAACAACGCCTTCGTCGACGGTCGGGGCAAGCTGGGCCTATCGGCGATCGCCAAGTCGTTTGTTCAGGGCCAGCTCGTGCACGGCCGGGCGATGATGGCGCTCCTCAACCCCACACCCAACTGCTACCACCGGGTCAAGCCACACACCTTCGCCCCCTCTAACATCAGCTGGGCCATCGAGGATCGCACGGCGATGATCCGCGTCAAGGCCACGGGCGACGACCGGACGCATGTCGAGAACCGCCTCGGATCGGCGATGGCCAACCCCTATCTCAGCGCCGCTGCGACGATCGCCGCCGGCCTGCTCGGCATCCAGGCGAAGCTCAAGCTGCAACCCGAAAGCAAGGGGCTCGCCGAGGATGACGAGAGCTACCCGAAGGTGCCGCAGAGTCTTGAGGAATCGCTCGACGCCTTCGCCGAGGACAAGAAGTTCCGCGCCATGCTCGGCGAGGAATTCTTCGACGTCTTCAACACGGTCAAGCGGTTCGAGCTCTCCTGCTTCCACACGCACGTCACCGACTGGGAGCGCAACGAGTACCTCGAGGTCCACTGACGGGAGCGTGAGGCTCAGGGCCGCGGCCTCGAAGCGGCGTCTCGGCGCGCCGGGGCCGCGGCCGCTATGCGAGCGTTGACCGGCGGCAGGGCCGCCGACGACCTCCGAGTCGGAGAAGGGTTCGCCCGTGCGCAGAACCGTTCACCGTCCCGGTGCATGGTCGCGCTACCAGTAGTAAAGGATGAGGAAGGCGGCAAGGAGCAGGGTGACCCAGATCACCGTCTGGCCCGTGGGCCGGGTTCGGGCGAGCACGCTCTGGGGCCCGTAGAGACGGACCACCTCGCCGACGAGAAGGTTCACCCAGCGGAGCCCGTGCCGCCTCAGGGTCTGATCGATCGGGGCCACGATCGCCGCCGCGTGGCGGACCATGAGCCGCCCGAGGCGTCGGTAGAACCAGTCCACGTCGAGGGTAATGGTCAGCGTCCGCTTCAACTGCGCCAGCATGACGAAGAAGGCGAGCCCGGCGAACAGCAAGAGCTGGAACTGGAACACCACGTGCTCGGACGTGTAGGGGAAGTACTCCACCGGATAGGGCAGCATGGCGTAGAGCGGCGCCGGATAGACGCCGAGCCCGATGGACAGCAAGGCAAACAGGTACATCCCGAGCCGCATGTTCTGCGGCGGGTCCGGCGGCCTTAGCCCGGAATCCTTCTGGAAGAAGACGAACCACGGGAACTTGATCCCGGCGTGCAGAAACACGCCCGCGGAACCAGCCGCTAGCAGGAACCACACAAGCGGCAGACGCTCGTCGGCCGCGGCCTCGCCGATCATGCTCTTCGACACGAAGCCCGAGGTGAACGGGAAGCTGGAGATCGCCAGCGCCCCGATAACGCCGCAGATGGTGGTCATAGGCATCGACTGGAACAAGCCGCCGAGTTCGCTGCACTTGCGCCTGCCGGTTTGGTGCAGCACGGCGCCAGCGCTCATCAGCAGCAACGCCTTGTAAATGATGTGGCAGACCGCGTGCGCCGCCGCGCCGTTCAGTGCCATCTGGGTGCCGATCCCGACGCCGGCGACCATGAACCCCACTTGGTTGACGAGCGAGTAGGCGAGGATGCGCCGCATGTCGTTTTCCAGCAGCGCATAGATGATGCCGTAGAACACCATGTAGAGACCGACCCAGACCAGGATCTCCTCGCCTGGGAAGCCGACGATCAGGACGAAAACCGAGGTCTTGGTCGTATAGGCGGACAGGAACACGGTGCCCGACGGGCTTGCCTCCGGATAGGCGTCGGGCAACCACGCCGAAAACGGCGGGGCCGCGGCGTTGACCAGGAAGCCGATGAGGATCAGCCAGCGGAACGGGTTGTCGGCCTGCAGGGCGTGGAGCTCGATCGACCCGGTAACGGCGATGTGGCCGATGACGCCGATCATCAGCACCACTCCGCCAAACAAATGCACCAGCGCGTAACGCATGCTGGCGCCGTACGACTTGTCGGTGCCGGCCGACCAGATGACCAACGTCGAGCTGATCGCCATTAGCTCCCAAAACACGAACATGGTTATCAGGTCGCCGGCGAAAGCGACTCCGATTGCGCTCCCCGCCAGAGCTAAGGCCGCGGCGAGTTCCACGCCGCGCGCCTGGTTCACCGCGAACAGGCCGCTGGCAAAGGCCATCAGTGCGAAGACGGTGGCGAACAGGCGGCCAAGCTTGGTCCCCTCGACCGGCGTCAAGGTGTAGTCGAGGAAGGGGAGTGTCAGCGCCGGCCCGTCGGGGATCGACCACACCAGCCCCAGGGTCACCAACGGCAGGGCGAGCACCAATGCCTTGCGCGCGACACCCGCCGTGGCCGGCAGCAGAAACGCGCCGACGATCAACAAGAGCGCGGGAGACAGCGCCTCAATCGTCGTCGTAATAGGTGTCCTCCCGCTTCAAGAAGAAGCCCAACACGTTCGCGATCATGATCATCGCCGCAGAGGTGATGAACCCATACCAGCTCGTGAAGCCGAACGTGCCCTCGATGCCGAAATTGGCGTGCTGGTGCACCACGAAGTCGAACAGCGCCGTCACCGCCAAAACGGCAATGAAAGCGATCCATAGCCCGCGTATTGTCTTGCGCCGCGCAAGCCAGTGCTTGTGGCTATCGTCTTGTGGCTTGTCCGCGCTCATGGCGTTCTCCCCACGAGCTGTTCGGCCAAACCCAGGGCGGCGTCGGGGAAAAGAAACATGAGTATCGTGAGCGCCGCCGTCCCCGTCACTGCGATGACGATCGGCAGGGGCGCTTCGCCGTGGTCGGGGTTAGGTTCGACGTGCTCGCGCCCGACCGCTGGGGCTTGGCCGTGCCCGCCGGTCGGCTGCGTCTCGGGCTTGAAGAATGCGGCGTAGACGATGGGCAGGAAATACGTCGCGTTCAGCAACGTGCTGGCGATGATGATAGCGGGGGCAACCATGTTCTCCACCTCGAGCGCCCCAAACAGGATGTACCACTTGCTGACGAAGCTCGCGGTCGGCGGCAGGCCGATCATCGATAGAGAACCGACGGCAAACGCGCCCATGGTCCAGGGCATGCGCCGGCCGATACCGTCGAGCTGGCTGACCTCGGTCTTGTGCGCCGCCGTGGAAATGGAGCCCGCGGCGAAGAACAGGGTGATCTTGCCGAAGGCGTGGGCCGCGATGTGAAGTGCCGCGCCCATCACCGACAGCGGGCTCAGGATCGTCGCCGCCACGACAACGTAAGAAAGCTGGCTGACGGTCGAGTAGGCGAGCCGAAGCTTCAAGTTGTCCTGCCTGAGCGCGATCAGGCTTGCGACGATGACGGTGAAGCCGGCGATGTAAAGGAGCCACTCGGCGCCCGGGGTCGAGGCGAGGTGGTCGACGCCAAAGACGTAGACGATCACCTTGACCACCGAAAAGACGCCGGCCTTGACCACGGCGACGGCGTGCAACAGGGCACTCACCGGCGTCGGCGCCACCATCGCCGCCGGCAGCCAGCGGTGGAACGGCATGAGCGCCGCCTTGCCGATGCCGAACGCATAGAGCGCGAGCAGCACCACCGTCATCCATGGCGAGGCCTTGTCGCGGAGAATGCCGCCGGGAACGAAGTTGAGCGTGCCGGCGAGGTTCCAGGTCAGGATGATGGCGAGCAGCAAGAACGCGAACGAGGTGCTGAGCAGAATCGCAAGGTAGGTGCGTCCACTCGCCCTGGCCTCGTCGGTCCCGCGGTGCGCGACCAGCGGATAGGTCGACAGCGTCAACGCTTCGTAGAAAACGAACAGGGTGAACAGGTTGGCGGCGAAGGCGACGCCGATCGTCGCGCTGAGCGCGAGCGCGAAGTAGATGTAGTAGCGCGTCTGGTTGCGCTCCCTGTTCCCACGCATGTAGCCGATCGAATAGAGCGAGGTGACGATCCAGAGGAAGCTCGAGACCCCGGCGAACATCAGCCCCAGCGGCTCGACCTCGAACGCGAGCGCGAGGCCGGGCAGTGGCTCTGCGAGCACGGCGGCGGGGCGCTCGCCGGTCGATACCTCGGGCAACAGCGAGGCGACGAGCCCGAACAGGATTGCAGCGGTGACCAGGGAAACGGCCTCGCGCGGGTTGGGGTGGCGGTGCAAGGCCGCGATCGCCGCGGCTCCCAGGAACGGCACCAGCACCGCCGCGCCCGTCGCGAGCGAGGGGCTCACGGGACCCCTGCGAGGAGAGTGAGCGCCGCCTGCCGGGCGACACCGACGGTGAGGTCCGTGTCGATCCCGAACACCAGGCACAGGGCCGCAAGCGCCACAGTGGGCACGACCAGGGCGGCCGGGGCCTCGCTGCCCGTCTCGGCCTCTTCGGGCGCGGCGCGGAAGTACGCAACCTCGACGACCCGCCACACATAGACCAGGGCGAGGACGGAGGCCGCGAGCACGAGCACGGCCACCGGCCAGAGACCGCGCTCAAGGGCCGCGAGAACGAGATACCACTTGCTCACGAAGCCCACGGTGAGGGGCACGCCGACGAGGCTCAGACCCGCCGTCACGAACGCCGCCATGGTCAGGGGCATTCGTCGCCCCAGGCCCCGCATCGCGTCGAGATCCACGGCACCGACCTTGAGCGCCACACAGGCCATCGCCAGGAACAGTGCGCCCTTCATGAGCGCATCGTTGAAGACGTGGACGATCCCGCCGATGAGGCCGGTCTCGCTGGCGAAGCTGATACCTAAGGCGATATAGCCAATCTGCGCCACGGTGGAGTAGGCCAGCATTCGTTTGACGTTGTTCTGGAAGATCGCCACCAGCGACCCCACGAACACGGCGACAAGCGCCAGCGGCATCAGCACCTCGCCCACTGGCATGGTGGCGAAGGAAAAAGGTTCGCCGAAGATGGTGAACAGGAAGCGCAGCAGAACGTACGCCCCCACCTTCGTCGACGTCCCGGCGAGGAAGGCCGAGACGACCGAGGGGGCGTAGGTGTAAGCGTTCGGCAGCCAGAAATGGAGGGGGAAAAGGGCGAGCTTGAGGGCGATCCCCACCGTGAGAAACGCGAGCGCGGCGCGGACCGGGCGCAGGTCCTCGAGCCCGTCGAGCCGGCTCGCGAGGTCCGCCATGTTGAGCGTCCCCGTCATCATGTAAAGGAGCCCCACCCCGAGAAGGATGAAGGTGGCGCCGATCGTGCCGAGAACGAGATACTGGTACGCGGCGGCGAGCGCCCGTCGGTGGCTGCCCAACCCAACGAGGATGTAGCTCGCAAGCGACGCGATCTCGAGGAAGACGTACAGGTTAAAAGTATCGCCGGTGATCACGACCCCAAAGAGTCCGGTCTGTGCAAGGAGGAAGGCGGCGTAAAACAGCCGGTGGCGGTCCTCGGGAATCTCGTCCCGGACGCTGTGGTAAGCGCAGGGGAGCACCGCGGCCCCGATGCCGGCGACGATCAGCAGGACGAACGCGCTGAGCTTGTCGAGCCGGTACTCGATCCCCCAGGGCGCGGCCCACCCACCTAGCTCGTAAGAAATGGGGCCGTCGGCGAGCACCCGGGCGAGGAGTGCAAGCGCGATCGCGAAAGCCACCCAGGTCACGGCGAACGTGAGCAGCCAAGCCAGGCCGCCGCGGCGCAGCAAGGCGCAAACCGGGGCCGCAATCAGCGGAACGACGACCTGAAGCGCGGGAAGGTTGGCCGCGATCATTCCTCGTCCCGCTTCAGGATCTCATCCTCTTCGACGGTTCCGTAGGTCTCCTTGATGCGCACGACCAGGGCAAGCCCCAGCGCGGTCGTCGCGACCAACACGACGATCGCCGTGAGGATCAGCACATGCGGAAGGGGGTTGGCATACTCGTCGGGCGCGAGCCCGGCCTTGGCGATCGGCGCGGTGCCGGGGAGGACTTTCGCGATCGTGATGTAAAGGAGGAACACCGCGGTCTGGAAGATGTTGAGCCCGACGAGCTTCTTGAGGAGGTTTCCGCGCGCGATCACGACATAGAAGCCGGCCATCATGAGCGCGATGGCCACCCAGTAGTTGTAGTGGCCGATCGGGTCCACCTCAGCCCCGCCTATCCGCAAACACGAAGTAAATCGTGACCATCACCGCGGCCACGGTGATCCCGACGCCGAGTTCGATGAGGAGAACGCCCAGATGGTTGCCTTCGACCGGGTCGCCGGCGAGCGCCGCATACTCGAGGTAGTTGCCGCCCTTGAGCATCGCAACCACCCCCACGCCGGCGTAGAGCAGGAGACCCAGGGAGACGAACACCGTCACGATGGCAAGGGGCGCCACCCGGCGCGCCGTCCTCACCCCGAAGATGAGGGCATAGAGGATGAAGGCGGAGGCGAAGATCACCCCGGCCTGAAACCCGCCGCCGGGACCGTGGTCGCCGTGGAGCTGGACGTACAGGCCGAACAGCAGGATGAAGGGGATGAGGAGCTTCGCAATAACGCGAAGGACCAAATGTTCCTTCATGAGCGCTCCTTGCGCCGACGGCTGAGGAGAACCAGCACCCCGATGCCGCCGGTGAAGATCACCGTGACCTCGCCCAGGGTGTCGTACCCGCGGTAGGAGGCGAGCACGGCCGTCACCATGTTGGGAATCCCGATCTCCCTGGGCGTGTCGCGGATGTAGCGGGGGGCGACGTGGCGTTGCGCCGGCGCTTTCGGGTCGCCGAAGACCGGCATGTCCGCGGTGGCGTAAAGGAGCGCCGCGCCGGTCATGAGGACGAGGAGGAAGGGGACGACCGACCGGCGCGCCGGCGCCTTCTCCGAGCGGGAGGTGAGCGAGACGGCGGCGAGCATCAGAATCGTGGAGATGCCTACGCCCACCGCGGCCTCGGTGAGGGCCACGTCCACCGCGTCCAGGATCACCCAGACTGCGGCCATGAGGAAGCTGTATAGCCCCAGCAGCATGGCGACGGCGACGAGGTTGCGAAGGCGGATGATTGCCACCGTCGCCATCATCAGCAGCAACAGCAGCAGGATGTCTTGGAACTGCTCGATTACGCGCCCTCCTTTCCTTTGCGCCACGGAGTGAGGCCCCCGAGGAGCGCCGCATGGGCGAGCGCATGGGTCGCGGTGGGGCTGGTGAAGAACAAGAACAGGAGGATCAAGAGGAGCTTCATCGTGACCAGGCTCCAGCCCGCCTGCAACATCAGCCCGGTGAGAACGAGGCCCGCGCCCATCGTGTCGGTGAGCCCGGACGGATGGAGGCGAGAGAAGACGTCGGGCATTCTGAGCAGCCCGATGCCGCTCGTCACCACGAACAACGACCCGGCGCCGAGCAGGACCCAGCTCAAGACGTCCAGGGCGACGCTCACGGTTCCTCTCCCAGATGGCCGTGCTTGAAGAACTTGAGGGCGGCGAGCGTCCCGATGAAGTTCAAGAGGGCGTAAAGAAGCGCCAGGTCCAGGAAGTCGGGGCGATCGGTGAGGAACCCGATCACGGCGATGAGGAGCACCGTCATCGACCCGTGGGCGTTCACGGCGAGGATGCGGTCGTACACCGTGGGGCCGCGGACGGCGCGCACGAGCGCCATCGCCATCCCCGCGACGATCGCCACGGCCGCCATGACGAACACGGCTTAAGATCCCTCGACGCTGCGGACCCGCCGGTCCATTTCGCCCCGCTTGACTTCCGCCATCGCCTCCTTCGAGAGCGCGTGGACCTGGATCCGCCCGCTTTCTACGGTCGTCGACACCGTCCCCGGCGTGAGCGTGATGGAGTTGGCGTAGATGACCACGCCAAGGTCGCTCAGCTGGCTCGTCGGCACCCACTCGAGCCTGGGATCGATCGGGCGCGAGGGGCTCAAGACCCGACGGGCAACGTCGATGTTGGCCTTCACGATCTTAAAGGCGAGCCAGGGGAAATAGGTGAGAAAGCGCCACGACAGGTGAATGGGATGCCCCTCGCGGTCGATCACGTCCATACGGTGCGCGATCAAGACGACGATCGTGCAGCTCACCAGTCCGGCGGCGAGGAAGAACGTCCCCAGGAAGCCGGAAAGCAGCAGCCAGGTGGCGTAAAGAACGACGAACAGACTCGCCGCGTGAGCCACGTCGCCTCCCCTGTCATCCAGGCTTTTTGCCGCGAAAAAGGCGGTTCGGGCCGCAGACCAGCCCCCGCCGGCATCGCGCGCCGAGTATGCCCCAAAGGCCGGAGCCCCGCCAAGGCAGAATCGGGCGCGGGCCCAGTCGGCCGCGCGTGCCGCCGCCCACCGGCTTCCGCGATCGCCCGCGCGTCGCGGCGATCGTCCTTGCACGCCGGATCCCGGTAGCCTTTTGCCACGGAGGGCGCGATCAGGCGGACCGCGTGGCCGAGCCGTGCCAACGTCCGCCCCCAATGATGCGCCCCGCCGCACGCCGCCATCGCCACCATCGCCCCTCCATGCCGGGTCACCGTTTCGACCAGCCGGTCGCGCGCCACCCGAACCTCCTCCATCGGCGTTCCCTCGCCGTCGATCACGCAAACCTGCATGAACCGCTTGGACAGATCGATGCCAATGATCGTAGTCTCGTTCATGGACCTTCCCTCCTGCCGGGCGCGATCGCCGCGTGCGCTCGCTGGGCCATTGTGAGCCCGTTCGCAGGATCGGGAAGGTCCGCCCCATCATCCTTCGAGACGGCCCTGCGGGCCTCCTCAGGATGAGGAAGGACAGGCTCAGGATGAGGAAGGTAGGAGACGGAATGCAATGACGTTGATTGAGGGCGCCACCGGTCCGTGGGAGGTGGTGGTCGGGCTCGAGGTCCACGCCCAGGTGATCTCCGAGGCCAAGCTGTTCTCGGGTGCGGCGACGACGTTCGGGGCGGAGCCCAACAGCCAGGTCTCGCCGGTGGACGCGGCGATGCCCGGCATGCTCCCGGTGATCAAC
>JBHICW010000016.1:0-17611 GCA_046759785.1 Alphaproteobacteria bacterium | reverse complement strand
AGGGGGCCAACGAAGAGTCGCTTTCTTCTGCAAGCACGTACTAGCAGCCGCAGAGAAGAGATGGCCAGATACAGCGGGAGGATCAAGCTCGTCGTTCTCGACATCGCCGGCACAGTCTGTGACGGGCCCCAAGACTTACGGCACCTCTATCCGAACGACGACCTCAAGGGCGTCAAGTCGCCGGTCATCGCCTTCGAGAGGGTGTTCTCCAAGCACAACATGAACGTTGACTGGGCGACGATCAGGAAGCCCATGGGGCTGTTCAAGCGAGACCATCTCCAGAAGCTGCTCGAGGACGGAACGGTCGCGGCCGAATTTCGGAATGCCCACGGGCGGGATTGGCAAGACCGCGATATCGAGGATTTGTTTACCGAGTTCAGAGCGGTCGTACCGGAGGTTGCGGGTTCAAAAGAGCTGGTGACGCCGATCGACGGGGTTAAGGAATGCGTCGACCGGCTGCGTGCCGCCGGCATTCTGATAGGCTGCGACACGGGCTACCCGAAGGAGGCGTGTGAAGTCATATACAGGAAGCTGGCGGACGAGTACGGCATCGTGTTCGACGTCACCGCGGACTCGGAGAACGTCAAGGGGAGGCCGACCCCGTTCCTGGTCTTTGACTGTATGGAGAAAGCGAACGTTTACCCGCCGGAGGCGGTCGTCAAAGCGGACGACATCGAGGCGGGCCTCCACGAAGGGCGCAACGCCGGGGCCTGGACGGTGGGGCTTTACGCGACCGGCGACCACGATTACGAAAGGCTGCAGAAGGCGCAACCGGACTTTCTGATCGCGTCCGCCAAGTACCTTCCCGAGCTGGTCTTTTGCCAAATCGAGCCGAGGCTGAGCAGGGGCGATCTGCCCGGCCAGGGCGTCATGTGACGTCGCATCGCGGCAGCGCAAACCCGGGCGGCGCCGGGCACGACGGTTCGAGCGCCGTTTCATGCGCGGCCGTCGAAGCCGGACAGGCCGGAAACGCCCGGGCCGGCGAACGGCCGGACGCCCGGGTTGGGACGGCGGCATCGCCCTTTCGGGTCAGGTGAGGCCGCTCTGCGGGCGCGGCTCAGGCGCGATTGGCGGCCAGGAATTCCTCCACGATGTCGAGGAAGGCGCTCACCACCCTGAGCTTGCGCCGGTCCTTGAGGCAGACCACATACTCGCTGTTCTCGAGCCGGACGTCGCTGACGGGGAGCGCCTTGAGCCGCCTGTCGCCGCCGAACTCCGCTTCCGAGACCACCCCGATCCCGAGTCCCGCGGCCACCACCTCGCGGACCGCCTCGCGGCTTTCGATCTCCATCACCACCCTGGGCGTCACCCCGGCCTTCTCGAGCCCCTCTTCGAATACCCGGCGGGTGACCGACCCCACCTCTCTCAGCACCATGCGCTGGCCCTCGAGGTCCTGGAGCCGGACGCTGTTCCGCCGGGCCCAGGGGTGGCTGCGGCGGACGAAGACGACCAGCCGGTGGCGGCCCAGGGAAATGGCGTGGAGCCGCGGGTCGTCCTCGAGCCGCGCCAGCACCGCCACGTCGGTCCGGTAGTCCACGAGGTGCTGAAGGACCTCGTCCGAGTTGCCGATCGCGAGCGAGACGGAGAGTCCGGGGTAGCGGCGGCTGAACGCGGCCAGGAGCCTGGTGACATGGTACGGCCCGTCGGCGCCGAGCCTGAGCCGGCCGTGCTTCAACTCCTGGGCCGCGGCCAGCACCTCCCGCACTTCTTCCTCGACGCTGAACAGCCGCCGCGTCAGCCCCAAGAGGGTGCTCCCGAGCTCGGTCGGCACCACGCGCCGGCCGCGCCGGTCGAAGAGGGTGACCCCGTACGCCTCCTCCAGCGCCTTCACCTGGAAGGAGACCGCCGGCTGGCTCACGCCCAAAAGGCGCGCCGCCTTGGTGAAGCTCCCTTCACTCGTGACCGCGTGGAAGGCTTTGAGCTGCGCGTAATTCATAAGGCTCTCCAATCGCATCTATAAGAAATATTGATTTGCCTTATGCTAAGCCGGTCGTGCATAAGGGGCAAGCCGGTCCCGTTGCAAGGAGAGTGAGCGATGCCAGCGCCCCGGTCCGAACCTCTGCTGCTCACGCCCGGTCCCCTCACCACCTCGCGCACCACCAAGGAGGCCATGCTCCGCGACTGGGGCTCGCGCGATCATGACTTCATCGAGCTCAACGCGCGGGTGCGCATGCGCTTGGTGGAGATCGCGGGGGGCGCGGGCACGCACGTCTCAATACCGCTTCAGGGCAGCGGGACCTTTGCGGTCGAGGCGGCAGTGGGCACCTTCGTACCGCGCGACGGCAAGCTCTTGGTCCTCGTGAACGGCGGCTACGGGCGGCGGATTGCGAAGATCTGCGGCCTCATCGGCCGTGCTTACCGAACCCTCGAGACGCCCGAGGACGTGCCGCCGACTCCGGCAGAGGTCGAGGAGGCGCTGGCCGCTGATCCGGACCTCACCCACGTCGCCATCGTCCACTGCGAGACGACGACGGGACTTCTCAACCCGCTCCCTGAGGTCGCCGACGTCGCGGCGCGGCGCGGACGCGGGCTCCTGATCGACGCGATGAGTTCTTTCGGCGCGCTTCCCCTCGACGCGCGCGAGGTGCGTTTCGACGCGGTCGTCGCGTCGGCGAACAAGTGCCTCGAGGGCGTCCCCGGCGTGGGCTTCGTGATCGCCCGGACCGAGGCGCTCGAGCGGTCCGAGGGCAACGCCCCGTCGCTGAGCCTCGATCTCTATGACCAGTGGCGCTCGATGGAGGCGAACGGGCAGTGGCGTTTCACGCCGCCCACGCACGTGCTCGCCGCGTTCGACCAGGCCCTCGAGGAGCACGCCGACGAGGGAGGTGTCGGCGGCCGGGGCGCGCGGTACCAGGGCAACCTGAAGGTTCTGGTCGAAGGCATGCGGGAGATGGGTTTCGAGACGTTCCTCCCCGACGAGCTCCAGGCCCCGGTCATCGTCACCTTCCACATGCCCGAGGATCCGAACTTCCGCTTCGCCGCCTTTTACGACGAGCTTAGGAAGCAGGGCTACGTGATCTACCCGGGGAAGCTCGCGGCGGCGGAGAGCTTCCGGATCGGCTGTATCGGACGGCTCGATGAGGCCGACATGCGCGGCGTGCTCGCGGCGATCCGCGAGGTGCTGGAGACGATGGGCGTCACGCGGTGCGGCCCGGCCCGGGCGGCGGCGGCGACGGCCTGACTGAGCCCTGTCCTTAAAGCTGTTTGTTCCGCAAACCGAGGGAGCCCAGATGACCTTTACTTACCGGCGAACCTATCGTGGCAAGCTCAAGGCGGTGATCCTCGACTGGGCGGGGACGACGATGGACTACGGCTGCTTCGCCCCTGCCGTCGTCTTCGTCGAGGTGTACAAGCGGCAGAACGTCCCCATCACGATGGAGGAGGCGCGAGCCCCCATGGGGGCGCACAAACGCGTCCACATTCAGAAGATCAGCCAGCTCGATCCGGTTCGCAAGAGGTGGGACGAGGTGCATAACCGCTTGCCCACCGAGGAGGACGTCGACCGAATGTTCGCCGACTTCGTGCCGCTTCAGCTCGCCTGCCTTAGGGACTACGCCGACCTCATTCCGGGAACGGTCGAGACGGTCGAGGAGATCCGCCGGCGCGGCATGAAGATCGGATCGACCACGGGCTTCATGCACGCCATGATGGAGATCCTGCTTGAGGAGGCGAAGAAGCGTGGCTACGAGCCCGATTCGAGCGTCTGCGCCGAGGACGTGCCGGCGGGCCGCCCCTACCCCTTCATGTGCCTCCAGAACGCGATCAACCTTGAGGTCTGGCCAATGGAGGCCTCCGTGAAGGTGGACGACACCCTTCCCGGGATCGACGAGGGCCTCAACGCGGGCATGTGGACCATCGGCCTCGCCATGACCGGCAACGAAATCGGCATGACCGAGGAGGAGATTCAGGCGCTTGACCCGGAGGTTCGGGAACTCAAGCGCGAGCGCGCCTACAAGCGCATGTACCAGTCGGGCGCCCACTTCGTCGTCGACAGCATCGGCGACATCCTGCCATGCCTCGACGAGATCGCGGCCTGCCTCGCCCGGGGCGAGCGGCCGTAATCTGGGGTCGCTCGGGGCTGCCGCGAGACCGAGCCGCGGCGCTCGTGGCGGCCTCCCCAGGGGCGGGCGTCCAGAACACTTGAACGACCCGGGCCGTCCGCCGCCACCCGGCGTAGCCCGGCCGCCCACAGTTGCGTGGGTGGCTAATGCTGGCCTTGTTTCGCGGGCCTGACCGCAAGCGCTTCCGCCAGCCGAGCGTAGTCGGTATCGCCTGCCGGTTGCCCTATCCGTAGCCACTCGGGCCGATCAGGAAAGTGACGAACGAGTATGCCGCATCGGGCGAGGTAGGCAAACACATCTTGGGCATCCGCGTCGGCGACCAAGCGGAAGAGTGCAGTACCTCCGACGACCTCCAAACCCGCTTCCGTGAGCAGCGAGTCCAGCCGTACAGCCCCGCTCGCCAGACGGGCCCGGGTCGCATCGATCCACGAAGGGTCTCGAAGGGCCCGGGTCGCAACCTGCAACGCCGGTCCGCTGACCGCCCACGGCCCCAGGGCTTCACGCAGGCGGTTGATGAGCCCTGGCTCGGCCAATCCGAAGCCGAGGCGCAGACCGGCGAGACCAAAGAATTTTCCGAACGACCGCAGAACCAACAGACTCGGCGTCCCGGCATTTGGGCCTACGGTATTGGCCGGATCGAGGTCGGCGAATGCTTCGTCCACGATCAGCAGGCCGCCGTGCTGTGACAGCCGACCAGCGATCTCCATGAGGCGCTGTACGCTATAAACCCTTCCGTCCGGGTTGTTGGGGTTTGTGACAATGATGACATCGAATTCGAGGCTTGCCCCCCCAATATCGGCGATCGTGTCGACCGAGTGTCCTGCACTCGCCCAGGAACGGGCGTGCTCGCAATATGTCGGGCTCACAACGGCGACCTGCGACGGCGGCGTGATTCGGGGCAGCCATTGAATGAGCGCCTGCGACCCCGGCGCCGTCACAACACGTGCCGGGTCGCCGGTGCCATAGTAGGCCGCGGCGGCTTCCCGCAATGCTCGATCGGCACCGTCATCAGGGAGGTGGGTCCAGGCCGCAAAGGGAAGATCGTGAACAGGGTAGGGGTAAGGATTGATTCCGGTCGACAGGTCAAGCCAGCCATTCGGCGGACGACCGAATACCCGCTCCGCCCAGTCGATGTTGCCGCCGTGGACGACCGAGTTAGAAAACATATTAAGTTTGCTGGCAGGTGGGAACGTCATCGTTTTGCCCGAGATTACCGAACATGTACAGAAATGATCGAGGTGTTGACCTCGCGGCGAGTGCTGCCGCCGCTTTGGCGAGGGCGCGGGGGCAGGCGGCAAGCCCCACCTGACCGGGGCCGTCGCCTCCGCCTCCGGTGCCGAGGCGGGCTTTAGGGACTGAGAGAGACCGGCGGGCAGGGCCGCAGACGAGGGCGACGAATGGAGTTCACGATTGCCGCGCTGGTGCTCGTCTCGGCGGCGATTCACCCGATCTGGAACGCCCTCGCCAAGGAGGACGAGAACCCAGAGAGGGTATTTTTGTCCCTGCTCATCCTCACCATGCTGTTCGCGGCGGCCCACGGACTCATCGTCGGTGCCGATCTCTTATCGATCGCCCTGGCCTGGCCGTTCCCCCTCATCTCCGCGGCCGGCTTGCTCCTTTACGGCGCCACCCTGGCACTCACCCTGAGGCGCGGCGATCTCTCGATCTACTACCCGATCATCCGCTCCTCGCCGCTGTTCATCGTCTTCGTCGGCTTCTTCTTCCTGGGCGAGCGCTACGCGGCCGTCCTGCTTCTCGGCATCGCCCTGGTGCTCATCGGCGCCTTTTTGCTTCAGTACCGGCGCGGCGCCCGCCTCCTCGACGATCCCGTCACCCTGGGCCTCGCCGTGCTGGCGATGGCGGGCACCGGCATCTACTCGATCGCCGACGCGCGCGGCGTGCAGCACGTGGAGCCGATGGTCATGTTCTTCTGGGTCAACTTACTGTGTCTGCCCTTCTTCGCCGGCTTCCTGCGGCTCGTGCGGCGCCCCGAGGCACCCTCCGTCACCCGCTCTTATCTTGAAGACTGGCGCGCGCGGCCGCTGCGCCACCTCGCGGTCGGAGGCCTGGCCTACGTCTCCTACATCCTCCTGCTCACCGCGTATCGGCTCGGCGGCCACGTGGCGGCCGTCACCTCGGTGCGGCTGGCGTCGATTCCCATCTCGGTGTTCCTCGGCGGTCTCTACCTCAAGGAGACCGGGATGGCCGGCCGTCTGCTCTGGTCGCTCGTGTTGACGGCAGGGATCGTCATCATCGTCGCGCGCTGATCGGCGGCAAATCGCCGGCCTGGGACACACCCGGCTGCCGGGCGGCGGCGACCGCCCGTTCCCGCGCCAGGAGCGCGCGCTTGCGCTCGACGCCCCAGCGGTAGCCGCCGAGCCCGCCGTCCTCGCGCACCACCCGATGGCACGGGACAATCACCGCCACCGGGTTCGTGGCGCACGCCCGCGCCACCGCCCGCACCGCGGTGGGGCGGCCGATGGCGCGCGCGACCGCGCTGTACGAGCGGGTGCCGCCGTACGGGATGGCCTTCAGCGCCTCCCACACGCGCCGCTGGAAGGCGGTGGCGCGCACGTCCACCGGCAGGTCGAGGTGGGGCGTCTGGCCGTCGAGGTGGCGAAGCAGGGGGTCGACCCATCGACCGAGGCCTTCGTCGTCGCGTTCGACGTCGGCGGCCGGGTACTCGCGCTCGAGCGCCGCCCTGAGGCCGCCGTCGGCGTCGCCCAGACAGACCGCGCACACACCGCGCTCGGTCGCCGCTATGAGCAGGCGGCCGAGCACGCAATTAACGATGGTGTAGCCGATGCGCGCGCCCGTCCCGCCGCGGCGGTAGGCGGCCGGCGTCATGCCGAGCTGGGCGGGCGCACGCTCGTAGAGGCGGCTCGACGAGCCATAGCCCGCGTCGTAAAGGGCGCCGGCCACGCCCACTCCCTCCTTGAGCAGCGCCTTGACCCGGTCGACGCGGCGTGCATCCGCGTACTGGCGCGGGGTGATGCCCATGACGCGCTTAAAGAGCCGATGCAGGTGATACGGGCTCGCGCCCACGTGGGCGCCGACCTCGGCGAGCGTCGGCGGGCTGTCGGGCCGTGCGTCGATGTAGCGGCACGCGCGGCGAACCGTCTCCACCCGGCAGTTGGGGGCGGTCGCGTCGCGCGGGCGGCACCGCCGGCAGGGGCGATAGCCCCCGCGTTCGGCGGCCTCCGGGAGCGCGAAGAACGTCACCTGCCGCCGCTCGGGCCGCCGGCTGGGGCACGACGGGCGGCAGTAGACGCCCGTCGAGCGAACCGCGTAAACAAAGGCGCCGTCGAAGCTTGCATCGCGCGCCAGCACGGCGCGCCAGCGGTTGTGGTCGGTCACGGGGTATTCCTCCGGATAATCAGATCGTCGTGCCACCGTTTGAAACCGCTCACTCACGCCAGAACGGTCTGCGGAACTCTGCCTCCGCTTGCGCCCGGGTGATCCCAATGTCCTTGAGGAAACGATCGTCGAGCGTCATCAGATGATACCGTTGCTGCGCCCGCTTCTGCCACGCGAGCAACGTGTTGAAGACGACGGCCAGACGACCCAACACGCCGCCCGAGGCGCTACGGTACGCTTCTCCGCTGTAACTGGGCAAGCCGTCGACGCGCGCGACGGCGAGGGCCGTCGAGCCCGGGGCCCGCCTGTCGCGGCCCGCGGCGACGGTCGGGTAGGCCGCGTTCTTAGTCGTTGCCGATCTCTTGTACATTCTCGTCCTCCTTATGGTCAGGAAATCGACCCGGACGTCGCCGGTTGTGACACCATGTCTAGACCGGCACGGGAGCGCCGATCTATCCGTTCCTTGCGGTCAAAATTTTTTTCTCGCGGTCGGAGGCCTGGCCTACGCCTCCTACGTCCTCCTGCTCACCGCGTATCGGCTCGGCGGCCACGTGGCGGCCGTCACCTCGGTGCGGCTGGCGTCGATTCCCATCTCGGTGTTCCTCGGCGGCCTCCACCTCAAGGAGCCCGGGATGGCCGGCCGCCTGCTCTGGTCGCTGGTGCCGACCGCGGGGATCAGCCCCGCTCCGCCTCGAGGGCGTCTCGGCTTGGGCTGCCCCTGGTGGCGGAGATGAGGAGCGCGCTCGCCTGCGGCAGCAGCCGCTCGGCGAAGAAGCCGGCGGTGGCGAGTTTGTCGCGAAGGAAGCAGGCGTCCTCGTTCCCGGCCGCGAGGCGCCTGCGGGCCGCGAGCGCCGCGCGCGCCATCGCTTCGCCGCAGGCGACGAGCCCGAACGTCCGCAGGTAGTCGCTGGCGCCCGCGGCGGCGGCGTCCGGGTCGCGGGGGAAGGTCCCCGTCATCCAGCGGGTGGCCTTGTCGAGCGCGTCTGCGGCATCCTTCAGCCGCCGCCGGACCGAGGCGAGATCCTCATCGTTCCCCTCCGCCAAGGGAGTGTCGAGCGCGCGCACCTCGTCGAGGAACGCGCGGGCCGCGGTGCCCTCGTCGCGCGCGACCTTGCGCCGCAAGAGGTCGAGCGCCTGGATCCCGTTCGTTCCCTCATAGATCGACCCGACGCGAGCGTCCCTGAGATGCTGGGCCGCTCCGGTCTCCTCGATGTAACCGACGCCGCCGTGGACCTGGATACCGAGCGACGCGGCCTCCACCCCGGCGTCGGTTCCGAAGGCCTTGATCACCGGGGTGAGCAGCTCCACGCGCTGCCACGCTTGTCGCCGGACCTCCAGGTCGCGGTGACGTTTGGCCACGTCGAGCCGCCCGGCGACGTCATAGGCGAGCGCCCGCGTCGCCTCGGCTAGCGCCTTCATGGTGAGCAGCATGCGGCGGACGTCGGCGTGCTCGACGAGGGGCACAGGGCCCTCGGCCTCGCGGCCTAAGCGATGGCCCTGCCGGCGCTCGCGGGCGTAGGAGACGGCCTGCTGGAACGCGCGCTCCGCCAGCGCCACCCCCTGGAGCCCCACGGACAGGCGGGCGCTGTTCATCATTGTGAACATGTACTCGATCCCCCGGTTGTCCTCGCCCACGAGCTCGCCGACGGCGCCGCCTTCGTCCCCGAACGCCATCACCGCCGTGGGGCTCGCGTTGATGCCGAGCTTGTGCTCCAGCGACACCGGCCTCACGTCGTTGCGCGCACCGGGCCGGCCGTCGTCGCCCACCAGGCGCTTGGGCACGATAAAAAGCGACACGCCCTTGATCCCGGGCGGCGCCTCGGGCGTGCGCGCCAGCACCAGATGGACGATGTTTGGGGCCAGGTCGTGATCGCCGTAGGTGGTGAAGATCTTGGTGCCGGTAAGACGGTAGTGATCGCCCTCCTTCACCGCCCGCGTGGTGAGCGCGCCGACGTCCGAGCCCGCCTGCGGCTCGGTCATGCACATCGTGGCGGTCCACTCGCCTGCCGCCAGTTTGGGCAGGAACAGCGCTTTCTGGCTGTCGCTGCCGTGCGCCGCGAGGAGTTCCACCGCCGCCTCGGTGAGGAGATGGCAAAGCGTGAAGCTGACGTTCGCGGACAGCCACGTCTCGCAGGCGGCCGTCGCCACCGCACGCGGCAAACCATGGCCGCCGATCGCGGGGTGGAAGCGGAGCGCGGGCCAGCCCCCTTCCACGAACCTCCGGTACGCCTCCGGGAAGCCTGTCGGCATCTTGACGAGCCCGTTCTCGAGGCGGCTGCCCTGCCGGTCCCCGGGTTGGTTGAGGGGTGCTAAGACCTCCGCGGCCAGCCGGCCGGCCCCCGCGAGCACCTCGTCGACGAGGTCCGGCGTCACCTCCTCGAAGCCGGGGAGCCGGGCCAGGGCCTCGAGCCCGACGACGTCGCGGAGCACGAAGCGCATGTCCCTGAGCGGGGCGGCGTAGCCGGTCATGGTCGCCTCAGACCACCTTGCCGGGGTTCATGATGTTCTTCGGATCCAGCGCGGCCTTGAGCTTGCGCATGAGCGCCACCTCGGCGGGCGGGCGGTAGCGCACCAGTTCGCCGCGCTTCAGGCGGCCGACGCCGTGCTCGGCGCTGAACGTCCCGCCCATCCCGCATGCGATGTCGTAAACGATGCGGTTGAGGCGCGTCCGTTCGGCCACAAACGCGTCGCCGTCGGCGTCCGGCGGCTGACTCAGGTTGAAGTGGAGGTTGCCGTCCCCGATGTGGCCGAAGGCGATGACCCGCGCGTCCGGCGCCACGCGCCGCAGGGCGGCCGTGACCGCGTTGACGAAGTCGGGGACGCGGGAGACGGGTACCGCGACGTCGTGCTTGATGCTGGCGCCCTCGTGTGTCTCGCCTTCCGGCACCCCCTCCCTGAGCCGCCAGAGCGCGCCGGCCTGAGCCGCGCTCGCTGCGACCACCGCGTCGCGCACCAGGCCGTCGTCGATCGCTTGAGCGAGGGCGGCCTCGAGGGTTTCCTTGAGGCCCGCGGTCTCGCGACTGGACGAGACCTCGATCAGGACGTAGGCCGGGTGGGAGTCGGCGAGGGGATCCCGGCAGTCGGGTACGTGGCGGAGGGCCAACTCGAGCGCCGGGCGCTCGACGTACTCGAAGGCCGTGACCGCGTCGCCGCTCGCCGTGCGCGCCCGGGACAGGAGCTCTACGGCGGCGCGGGCGTCGGTGACGGCCACGAAGGCCGTCTCCACCGTCCGTGGTCGGGGGAAGAGCTTGAGCACTGCGGCGGTGATCACGCCGAGCGTCCCTTCGGCCCCGAGGAACAGGTGCTTTAGGTCGTAGCCCGTGTTGTCCTTGCGCAAGCCCCTAAGCCCGTCCCAGACCGAGCCGTCCGCGAGGACCACCTCGAGCCCCAGCACGAGGTCGCGCGCGGTCCCGTAGCGCAGCACGGCCACGCCGCCGGCATTGGTCGAGAGGTTCCCTCCGATCTGGCAGCTGCCCTCGGCGCCGAGGCTCAGGGGGAACAGCCTGTCGACCTCCGCCGCGGCCGCCCGGACGTCGGCCAGCACGCAGCCCGCGTCTACGGTGATCGTGTCGTTGGCGGGGTCGACCTCGCGCACGGCGTTCATCCGCGAAAGGTTCAACAAGATCTCGCCGCCGCGCTCGTGGGGCACGGCGCCGCCGACGAGTCCGGTATTGCCGCCCTGCGGCACGATGGCGACGCCGGCCTGTGCGCAAATGCGCACCACCTCGGCCACCTCCGCCGTCCTCGCCGGTCGCACCAGCAGGGGCGTGAGGCCCTCGTACAGGCCGCGCTGGTCGAGAAGGTACGGGGCCAAGATCTCGGGGTCACGCGTCCACCCTTTCTCTCCGACCGCGGCCTTGATCCGCTCGAGCACTGGGCCGGGGACGGACGCGGCCTCCGGCTCGTTTCGCTTGCGCCTACGGAGTGTCATCACGGGGGATGTAGACCAAGGGGACGTGCCCGACAAGGCAGCCGCGGTCCGCTCACCCGCGACCGACGGCGCGGCGGAGTCGGTCATTCATTGCCGCGCCCAGCCCGTGCTCCGGGATGGCCATCACCGCGATCCCCGCGAACCGCGGCTGGTCCAGCTCGTGGAGCATCCGAAACAGGTTCGCGGCCGCCTCGATGAGGTCGCCCTCAGGACTAAGGTTTCTCACGTCCGGCCCGTCCACCGGGGCGTCCGGCCCGAACGCCAGGAGCGCCTCGCCAGGGCGCGCCTGGCGAGCGTCGAGCCGGAGCGGCAGACGGGGGGCATAGTGACCCCGCAACATGCCCGGGGCGCGGGGGCCCGCTTGCGGGTCGGCAGGCTCGAGCCGGCCGATCACCGTCTCCAGGACCTCGCGCGTCACCGCCCCGGGTCTCAACAGCCGGGCGGTGCCGGGGCGGCTCACGTCGATCACGGTCGATTCCACTCCCACGGGGCACGGGCCGCCGTCGACGATGAGCGCGACGCGGCCTCTCAACGCCTCCGCCACGTGTGCGGCGGTGGTGGGGCTCAAGTACCCCGACGGGTTGGCGCTGGGGGCCGCGACCGGACGATCCGCCTCGCCGATGAGCGCCCGGGCGACGGAATGGTCGGGAACCCTAAGAGCAACGGTCGGGAGACCGGCGCTCACGAGGAGCGAAAGACCGCCGTCCTCCCGGCGCGGTAGCACCAGGCTCAGCGGCCCGGGCCAGAAGGACCGGGCCAGCCGCTCGGCTCGCGCGTTCACCTTGGCGAAGCGGTGGGCGGCGTCGGGGGTGCTGAGATGAACGATCAGCGGGTTGAACCGGGGCCGGCCCTTCGTTTCGAAGACCGCCGCGACGGCCTTGTCGTTGGTGGCATCGGCGCCCAAGCCGTAGACCGTTTCCGTCGGAAACACGACGAGCCTGCCCGAGCGCAGCAGACGCCCGGCGCGGCGAAGCGTGGCCGGGGTCGCGGGCGCCACGGGCACGGAAGGATTCTCGCCGCCCACGTCCCCGGCCGGCTCAGACCCCGCCGCCCTTCCCGGATGGCGCCTGTCGCTGCGGCGGCGCACCGCGTCACTCGTCGCGGCCGCGCGCGACGAAGGGCGGGTTGAGGAAACCGGGCTTGCCGTACCGGAGCTCCCGCCCGTCGAGCGTCCGAACGCTCCCGCCGGCGGCCGCCAACACCGCTTGGCCCGCCGCCGTATCCCACTCCATGGTTGGGCCTATGCGCGGATAGAGGTCGGCCTCGCCGCTGGCGACAAGCCCAAACTTCAGCGCGCTGCCGGCGACGACCTCCGAAGCCACCCCGGTCTGTGCCAGATAGCGGTCGGTCGCGGCGTTGCGGTGCGAGCGGCTGACCGCCACGACGGCTCCTTCCGCGGGCGTCGTGCGGGCGCGGATCGCTTGGGCGGGCTCCCCCGCCAGCTCGGCGAACGCCGGGCCGGGGCCGCCGGCGAAATAGGTCCGTCCCACGGCCGGGGCGTGGACCACGCCCAGCACCGGCCGGCCCTTCTCTATGAGCGCGACGTTCACCGTGAACTCGCCGTTCCGGCTCAAGAGCTCCTTGGTGCCGTCAAGGGGATCGACCAGCCACCACAGGTCGCCCGTGGCTGTCGGCGCGGCGCCGGAGGCGACGCTCTCCTCCGCGACGATCGGAATGTCGGGGGTGAGCCCGCGAAGGCCGGCGAGGACTAGCCGTTCCGCGGCCTCGTCAGCCTCGGTGACCGGCGTGGAGTCGGCCTTGGTCCTTGCCACGAGCGTGCCGCGGTAGCGGGCCATGATCTCATCTCCCGCCGCGCGGGCGATACGGCGCACCTCGTCGGTCAACCGGGCGACATCTGCGGGCGGCATGGTCATCGCGAAGGGTCTTCTGATAGCCCGCTCGTTCCTCGGGCGCAACGACCACGGCGCGCCGGGTCAGGGGCCTTGCAACTGGCACCGGACCGGCGACCGGTTAGGTTCCCCCAGCGGACACCGTGACCTCCACAATGCCCTGCCCCTGGAAACGAAGGCTGTGGGCGCCGGCCGCGGCATAGCCGCCGGCCTCTCCGGCAGGGGCAGTGCGGCGTCGAGCCCTCGGCGATCCGCCGCGCCGGGCTCCCGACGCTGGAGCGATCAGACCGCCGTTCCCGCCTTCAGCCCCTCGAGGACGGCCTCCTCCGCCGTGCGGGGCGCGAGACAGTCGCCGATGGGGACCACCTCGCCTTCCCAGGCGGCGAGCTCCTCCTCCAGCCGGGTCACCGACTGGTGCCCGAGTGCGAGGACGAGCGTGTCCACGTCCTCGCACACGACCGCCTCACCGCTCGTCGTGTGCTCGAGGTAGATGCTGTCCGCATCCGCCCCGTAAAGCCGCACGTAGGGGATGATCTCGACGCCCAGTTTGTGGAGCCGGCCTACCCATTGGTCGCGCACGTACTGCTGGATCGTCTGCCCGGGCATGTAGCCGTTGACGGCGAGCCGCACCCGGCAGCCTTCGCGGGCAAGCATTTCGGCGAGGCCCAGCCCGACCCAGTCGCAGCGCCAGTCGGCGATGACGACCGAGGCGCCGACGTTCGCCTCGTTGCGGAGCACTTGCCAGCTGTCGACGACGTGTGCCTTGCCGTCGCCCTCGATGAGCGGGCGGCGCGGCTCCGCCCCGGTGGCGACGATCACCGCATCCGGCGCTTCTTGACGCACGAGAGCCGCGTCCACCTCCGTGTTCTTGACCACGCGGACCGCCGCCAGCTCGATCTCGCGGGCAAGGTTGGTGACGATGCCGCCGAACTCGGCGCGCCCGGGCAGTAGCTGGGCCAAGAGCGCCTGCCCACCCAACCGATCCGAGCGCTCATAGAGCGTCACCTCGTGGCCGCGCTCGGCGGCGACGGCGGCCGCCTTCATCCCGCCCGGGCCGCCCCCGGCCACCAGGATCTTGCGGCGCTTCTCGGCCGGCGTCCGCTTCCCGTACCTCCGCTCGCGACCGCTCTCCGGGTACTGGATGCAGGAGATCGGGTAGCCCTGCAGCATGTGGCCGATGCACGCCTGGTTGCAGGCGATGCAGGTGCGGATGTCGTCGAGCCGGCCGGCTCGCGCCTTGTTCGCCATCTCCGGATCGCAGATCATCGCCCGGGTCATGCCGCACATGTCGGCCTGGCCCGAGGCCAGGACCTGCTCGGCGATTTGGGGCTGGTTGATGCGCCCGGTGACGAACACCGGCTTGTTGACCCTGGCGCGCACGCGGGCGGCGAAGGGGGCCACGTACGCGTTCTCCACCACCATGGGCGGGACGATGTGGATGGAGCCTGCGAGCGTGGCCGACGAGCCGGCGATCACGTTGAAGTAGTCGAGCTCCAGGTCGCGGTCGAGGGCCACGCAGACCTCCACGACCTCGTCGATCGTGAGCCCTTGGTGCGACTTCTCGTCCCCCGAGATCCGCATCCCGACCACCATGTCGCCGGCCTTGCGGCGGATGTCCTGGATCACCTCGCGCAGGAATTGGAGCCGGTTGTCGAAGCTGCCGCCGTACTCGTCGTGGCGCAGGTTGACCCGCGGGTTCAGGAACTGGGCCAGAAGGTAGCCGTGGCTTGCCACAATCTCGACCCCGTCGAGCCCCGCCTTCTTCATCCTCAGCGCGGCGTCGCCGTAGCCCGCGACCACCTCGCCTATGAGAGCCCGCGGCATGGCTCTGGGCATGATGTGGAAGCGTTCGTTGGGCACGGCCGAGGGGCCGTAGCTCACCGGCGCGCTGCCGTCGAACGACTCGATGATCTCGCGCCCCGGGTGGAACAGCTGGCCGAGGACCTTGCATCCATGGGCGTGGCAAGCCTCGGCGACCTTACGGTAGCCCGGGATGCAGGCGTCGGTCACGGCCGAGATCGTGTGCGCGGTGAACACCGCCGTCTCATGCACGGCCGCGACCTCCAGGATCACCAGCGCGGCGCCGCCGGCTGCCCGGGCCTCGTGATAGGCGGCCAGGTCGTCGGTCGGCAGGCCGTCCGCGACGAGCGTCGTCATGTGGCCGGTGGACATGATGCGGTTCTTGAGCGTGACGCCGCCCACGGTGAGCGGCGAGAAGAGATGCGGGAAAGTGGACGCCATGCTGCCTCCGGCAGAACTGGTCCTTTGCGAGGTCACCATTCTAGCGGCCGGTCGCGGGCCGGGCCAGCCGTTGTAGGCGCGCCATTGGTTCCGGCACGAACGCCGCGCTCAGGCCCGCTCCGTGACCGTCCCTCCAGCCGGAGCGGAGCCTCGGCCCTACGCTGGCGAGGGGTACATGTGGTAGACGAAGAAGGCCTGCTCGTCGCCGGTGTTCTCGAGCTGGTAGTGCCAGCCGGGGGCGAGGTAAACCGCGTCCTCGGGGCCGAACTCGATCTCGCCGTCGTCCCAGTGGAGGGTGAGGCGGCCGCGGATGCAGTAATACGTCTCCTCCACCGGACCGTACCATTGCTCGCCCGGCTTGGCGTCGTTCTCCGGCGCCGACGACCAGACGTTCGTCTCCTCGCCGGGGTCCATGACGCAGACGCCGAGCATGAGTTCCGAGCCGTGGCGGCCGCGGGTGATCAGCCGGCGGATGCGGACCTTGGTCGGCGCCGCATCGGCCGGGATCCAAGGAACGGCGTCGTGATGGACCTTCGCGGGTCTGGGCTGATTCGTCATGCGATCGGACCTCCTCACCGGATTGGGGCGCCCGCGGCGCGCACCTTAAGGTAAGGTCCGGCCCCATGCCAGTGGCGGAACGGCGCCGCCTGCGCTACGGTCGCGAGAGTCGGGGAGGACGGTGGTGGAACGAAGCTACGCCCGGCCCGCCGGTCATTGGGACTTTCCCATCCACGTTTCGCATAAGCCTGGGGTGCGCTCAGGCGAGATGATCTTCGTCGGCGGCCAGGTGGATCTCGACCCCCGCGGAAACGTGCGCAACCCCGGGGACCTAGAGACCCAGACGCGCAACGTCATGGAGAACATCCAGAGCGTCCTCGCCGAGTTCGGCGCGGGGCTCGAGGACGTGGTCAAGCTGGTCGCCTTCTATGTCAACGACGGCTCGCTCGACGAGGCGGCGTTCCTCGGGGATGTGGGCGCGGCCTTCGGCAAAGGGCCGGGCCCGGCCGTCACCGCAGTGCCGGTGGCGGTCCTCGGCTACCCCGAGGTGGTTGTGGAGATCGAGGCCGTCGCCATGCTGGGAGAGGACGGGGCCCGCCTGCCCAAGACCCGCGCGGCAGCGAACGGCCACTCGCCGCTGCCGGAGCCCTTCGTCCACGGCGTGAGCTGTGGCGAGATGATCTTCGTCGCCGGCCAGGCCGGGCGCGATGCCTCGGGCCGCGTGCTGCACGGGCACGACATCGTGCGCCAGAGCGAGGTCGTCATGGACAACCTCGAGCGGGTTCTCGCCGAGCTCGGAGCCGGGTTCGACGACGTGGTCAAGATGAATCGCTACTACGTCGGCCGGGGCCGGCAAGCCGACTGGGAGCCCGCCGCCAAGATTGTGGCGGCCCGTTTCGCCGAGCCCGGGCCGGCGGCGACCGGGATTCCGCTGCCACGACTTTGGCCGGATGGGGAGATGGTCCGGGTCGAGGCCGTCGCCATGCGGGGCGAGGACGGGAGTCGCCTGCCGCGCCGCCACGTCTGGCCCGAAGGGCATTGGGACTGGCCGATCCACTTGCCGTACAAGCACGGGCTGAAGTGCGGCGACATGATCTTCGTCGGCGGTCAGGTGGCGCTCACGCCCGAGGGAACGGTGATCGACCCCGGCGACGTGGAGGCGCAGGCGCGCACGAGCCTTGAGAACATCCGCCGGGTGCTCAACGAGTTCGGCGCGACGGTGGACGACGTGGTCAAGGTCAACGCCTTCTACAAGGGCATCGGGACGGCCGAGGACCTGCACAGGAACCTCAAGATCCGTTCGGCCGCGTTCACGGAGCCGGGGCCGGCGACGACCGGGATTCCGTTGCCCTGCCTCGCCTATGAGGACTTGATGATCGAGATCGAGGTGGTGGCGATGGCGCCGTGGGGGGTGCCTCTGGGGCCCTGACCGACGCCCGCGCGGTACCTGCCAGCGCATCCCAAGGAACGATCCTTCTCTAATCAGCGTGTTCGTAAGCAGCCACACCCGCGCCCCGCTTTTAATTGACCCTCCCGCTGCGCGTGATGCCGATAGCACTCACGGCCTCACAGGGATGGGCGATCCTTGCAGCTAGATTACGGGTCCAAGCTTCTGTTTCAACTCGTCCACGATATCCTGCGCAACTGTGTTGAAAATCGTCTTCCATGCGCCT
>JBHICW010000015.1:0-17644 GCA_046759785.1 Alphaproteobacteria bacterium | reverse complement strand
GATGAAGGTCGAGGTTAGGACCATGGAGAACAAGAAGGCGGGCACCATCGAGCTCGCCGATGAGGTGTTCGGCCTCTCGACCCGGCCGGACATCCTTCAGCGCGTCGTGACCTGGCAACTCGCCAAGAGGCGCGCCGCGACCCACAAGACGAAGACGGTGGCCGAGGTGCGAGGAAGCGGGGGCAAGATCTACCGCCAGAAGGGGACCGGGCGGGCCCGCCACCGCACCCGCCGTGCGCCCCAGTTCCGTGGCGGCGCGGTAGCCTTCGGCCCGGTCCTTCGCAGCCACGCCTTTTCGCTGCCCAGAAGGGTCCGTAAGCTGGGCCTCAAGACCGCCCTTTCCAACAAGCAGGCCGAGGGGCAACTCGTGATCCTCGATGCGGCGAAGCTCAAGGCGCCCAAGACCCGCGAGCTTGCGAAGACGCTTGAGGCCTGCGGCTGGTCGTCGGTGCTGGTGATCGACGGGCCGGAGGTCGACCCAAACCTCGCCCGCGCGGCGAGCAACCTCGTGGGCGTGGACGTTCTTCCCCAGCACGGTGCCAACGTTTACGACATCCTTCGCCACACCACCCTCGTGCTCACGCGCGAGGCGGTCCAGCGCCTGGAGGCGCGACTCAGGTGAACCGGGAACGCACGTATGACATCATCCTCGGCCCGGTCGTCACGGAGAAGTCGACCCAGGGGGCTGAACACAACCAGGTGACGTTCCGCGTTGCGCTCGCCGCCACCAAGCCCCAGATCAAGGAGACGGTCGAAAAGCTGTTCGGCGTGAAGGTCAAGGCGGTGAACACTTTGCGCGTCCGGGGCAAGGTTAAGCGGTTCCGTGGCCGCCTTGGCAAACGGGTGGACTACAAGAAGGCCATCGTGTCGCTGGCCGAGGGCCAGAGCATCGACATCACCACGGGGATCTGAACGGTGGCGCTGAAGACGTACAAGCCAGTGACCCCGTCACGGCGCCAGCTCGTGCTGGTCGACCGGTCGAGGCTTTGGAAGGGCAAGCCGGTCAAGGTCTTGACGGAAGGACTCAAGAAGAGCGGCGGCCGCAACAACATGGGGCGCATCACCGTCTTCCAGAGGGGCGGCGGACACAAGCGCCGGTACCGCATCATCGACTTCAAGCGCCGCAAGTTCGACGTGCCGGCCAAGGTGGAGCGGCTGGAGTACGACCCCAACCGGTCGGCCTTCATCGCGCTCATCCGATACGAGGACGGGGACCTTTCGTACATTCTGGCGCCTCAGCGCCTGGCGCCCGGGGACACGGTCATCGCGGGCGAGCGGGTCGATATCAAGCCCGGGAACGCCCTGCCGATGAAGAACATCCCGGTCGGCACCATCATCCACAACATCGAGCTGAAGTCCGGAAGGGGCGGCCAGATGGCGCGGGCGGCGGGTGCCTACGCGCAGCTGGTGGGCAAGGACGCCGGCTATGCAATCCTGAAGCTCGGCTCGGGCGAACAGCGGATGGTGCGGGGGGGATGCATGGCGACGATCGGCGCCGTCTCGAACCCCGACCATCAGAACATCAAGTGGGGCAAGGCCGGTCGTTCCCGCTGGCTTGGCTGGCGGCCGAACGTCCGCGGCGTCGCCATGAACCCGGTCGATCACCCGCACGGCGGCGGCGAGGGGCGCACCTCGGGCGGCCGCCATCCGGTGACGCCGTGGGGCAAGCCCACCAAGGGCAAACGGACGCGCGCGAAGAACAAGCCGAGCGACCGGCTGATCTTGAGCCGGCGCAGCCGAAAGTGAGGAGGCGCGGACCGTGGCTCGATCTGTCTGGAAAGGACCTTTCGTCGACGGCTACCTGCTGAAAAAGGCCGACAAGGCTCGCCAGTCGGGCCGGAACGAGGTCATCAGGATCTGGTCGCGGCGCTCGACCATCCTGCCCCAGTTCGTGGGACTCACTTTCGGGGTGTACAACGGCCACAAGTTCCTGCCCGTTCTGGTGACCGAGAACATGGTCGGGCACAAGTTCGGCGAGTTCTCGCCGACCCGCACCTTTTACGGTCACGCCGCCGATAAGAAGGCGCGGCGAAGGTAAGCATGGGGAAGAAGCCGGCCGAACGCCGCTTGGCGGATGACGAGGCGCGCGCGGTCGCGCGCATGTTGCGCGTGAGCCCGCGCAAGCTCAACCTCGTGGCTAGGAGCATCCGCGGCCTTTCGGTCAGCGCGGCGCTGGCCCAGCTCGGCTTCTCCCGGCGTCGTATTGCTGGCGACGTGCGCAAGGTGCTCCAGTCCGCCATCGCCAACGCGGAGAACAACCACGGGCTGGACGTCGATCGCCTATATGTGAAGGGGGCGACCGTCGGCAGGGCCATCGTCATGCGCCGGCACCGGCCCTCCGCCCGCGGCCGCGTGCACCCGATCGTTAAGCCCTTCAGCCATCTCACCGTGATCGTGTGCGAACGGGAGGACACCGACTGATGGGTCAGAAGGTCAACCCAATCGGACTGCGGCTCGGCATCAACCGCACCTGGGATTCGCGGTGGTACGCCGATGACGAGTACGGAAAGCTCCTTCACGACGACGTTCGGCTGCGCAACTTCGTGCGCAAGCGGCTGGCCCAGGCCGGGGTGAGCCGGATCGTCGTCGAGCGACCGGCAAAAAAGGCGCGGATCACTATCCACACCGCACGACCTGGCGTGGTCATCGGCAAGAAGGGCGCGGATATCGAGAAGCTCAAGAACGAGCTTCTGACGATGACCGACTCGGACGTCCATCTGAATATCGTGGAGATCCGCAAGCCCGAAGTCGACGCCCAGCTCGTGGCCGAGAACATCGCCCAGCAGCTCGAGCGCCGCATCGGCTTCCGGCGGGCGATGAAGAGGGCGGTCCAGTCGGCCATGCGTCTGGGCGCCCAGGGCATCCGGATCAACTGTGCGGGCCGGTTGGGCGGCGCCGAGATCGCGCGCACCGAGTGGTACCGTGAGGGCCGGGTGCCGCTGCATACGCTCAGGGCCGACGTCGACTTCGGACGGGCGACCGCGTTCACCGCGTACGGCACCTGCGGGGTGAAGGTGTGGGTCTTCAAGGGCGAAATTCTGGCCCACGATCCCATGGCGCAGGATCAGCGGGCCCTCGAACAGCAGAGCATGCGGCGCTGAGGAGGGAGCGATGCTGAGCCCCAAGCGTACCAAGTATCGCAAGGCCCAGAAGGGGCGCCTGCACGGGATGGCCAAGGCGGGCACCACCCTCAACTTCGGCGCGTATGGGCTCAAGGCGGCCGCCCCGGCGCGGCTGACGGCGCGGCAGATCGAGGCCGCGCGCCAAGCGATCACGCGGCATCTCAAGCGCGCGGGGCGGCTGTGGATCCGCATCTTTCCCGACGTGCCGGTGAGCACCAAGCCCGCCGAGGTGCGCATGGGCAAAGGCAAGGGTTCCCCCGAGTACTGGATGTGCCGGGTGAAGCCGGGCCGGATGATGTTCGAGATCGACGGGGTCTCGCCGACGCTGGCCCGCGGCGCCTTGGAACGGGCGGCCTCCAAGCTGCCGGTCGCGACCCGAGTCGTCTCGCGCGGCGCAGACGAGGCGTAGCCCATGAAGGCGGAAGAGATTCGCGCGAAGACGGTGGACGAGCTCAAGGACACGCTGATGGCGCTCAAGAAGGAGGCGTTCAACCTGCGCTTCCAGAGGGTCACGGGACAGCTCGAGAACACGGCGCGGGTGCGGCAAGTGCGCCGGGACATCGCGCGGATCAAGACCATCCTCTGGCAAAGGGCCCGCAGCCAGCAAGCCGCGAAGGCGGGCAACGCTTCTCGAGGGTAGAGGCATGCCGAAGCGGATCCTCCAGGGCACCGTGGTCACCCGGGCCGGCCAAAGGACCGTAGTTGTACGCGTCGACAGGCTGGTCAAGCATCCGCTGTACAAGAAGTACATCCGGCGTTCGAAGAAGTATGCGGCTCACGATGAGGAGGACCGCTGCAAGGTGGGCGACACGGTGCGCATCCGGGAGGGCCGACCGTACTCCAAGACCAAGAGGTGGCAAGTGATCTTCGAGGCGGCTTAGCGTGTCGCTGCGAGTGCCAAGGCTGAGACGATGATCCAGATGGAAACGAACCTGGGGGTCGCCGACAACTCGGGCGCGCGGCGCGTCCAGTGCATCACCGTCCTTGGCGGCTCGAAGCGCAAGACGGCCGGGGTGGGCGACGTGATCGTCGTCTCGGTGAAGGAGGCGATTCCCCGGGGCAGGGTCAGGAAGGGGGACGTCCACCGCGCCGTCGTGGTGCGTACCGCCAAGGAAATTCACCGCCGCGACGGCAGCGCCATCCGCTTCGACCGGAACGCGGCGGTCCTCATCACCCCGCAGGGTGAGCCGATCGGCACGCGCATCTTCGGCCCGGTGACCCGCGAGCTCAGGGCCAAGAACTTCATGAAGATTGTCTCCCTCGCGCCGGAGGTCCTGTGATGGCGGACAAGGTCCGCATCAAGAAGGGAGACAACGTCGTCGTCATCACGGGCAAGGACAAGGGCCGCAAGGGAAGCGTGCTTAAGGTCCTCAGGAAGGAGCGCCGGGTCATCGTGCAGGGCGTGAACATGGTGAAGCGCCACACTAAGCCCTCGGCGGCCGGCCCGGGCGGCATCGTCGGCAAGGAGGCGCCGATCCACCTTTCCAACCTGGCCCTCGTCGACCCGAAGACGGGTCAGCCCACGCGGGTCGGTTACAAGATCCTCGAGGACGGACGCAAGATGCGCTATGCCAAGCGCTCCGGCGAGATCGTCGACGTTTGAGGCGCCCTATGACCCCCCGTCTGCGCGAGTACTACGAAAAGGCTGTCCGGCCCCGGCTCATGGAGCAGTTCCGTTACCGAAACCCGATGGAGGTGCCGAAGTTGGAGAAGATCGTGCTCAACATGGGGGTAGGGGAGGCGACGGGCGACCCGAAGCTCATCGACGCGGCGGTCAAGGACCTCGAGGCCATCGCCGGACAGAAGGCCGTGGTGATCAAGGCCAAGAGGTCGGTCGCGTCGTTCAAGCTCCGCCGCGGGATGCCCATCGGCTGCAAGGTGACCTTGCGCCGCAACCGCATGTACGAGTTTCTGGACAGGCTGATCACGATCGCGCTGCCGCGGATCCGCGACTTCCGCGGGTTGTCCTCCAACAGCTTCGACGGGGGCGGCAACTACGCCCTGGGGCTCAAGGAGCAAATCGTGTTTCCCGAGATCAATTACGACACGGTCGACCGCATCCGGGGGCTCGACGTCGTCATCTGCACGACCGCCAAGACCGACGAGGAGGGGCGCGCGTTGTTGGCCGGCTTCAACATGCCGTTCACACACTGAGGGGACTGTGGGGAGGTGCCTGGATGGCGAAGGTGAGTGCCACAGAGAAGAACAAGCGTCGTCGGAGGCTGGTGGCGAAGTACGGGGCCAAGCGGGCGCGGCTCAAGGCGATCGCCAACGACCGCTCGCGCCCTCAAGAAGAGCGCTTCGCCGCACGGCTGTTGCTGGCGAAGCTGCCGCGCAACTCGTCCGAGGTGAGGGTGCGCAACCGGTGCGAGATCACCGGCCGGCCGCGCGGCTACTACCGGAAGCTGAAGATGTCGCGGATCGCCTTGCGGGAGCTGGCCTCGTCGGGCCTCATTCCCGGCGTGATCAAGGCGAGCTGGTGAGGAGCGCGTCCCGATGACGATGAGCGACCCGTTGGGCGACATGCTCACCCGGATCCGCAACGGGCAGCAAGCCCGCCTTGGGTCGGTGACGGCACCGGCGTCGAACCTGCGCGGCCGCGTCCTCGACGTGCTCAAGAATGAAGGCTATATCCGCGACTACAGCCGCCAGGACGTCGGCCCGGGCAAGGCGGAACTCAGGATCGAGCTCAAGTACCACGAGGGCGAGCCGGTGATTCGGGAGATCAAGCGGGTCTCGCGGCCCGGGCAACGGGTCTACTCGTCGATCAGGAACTTGCCCAAGGCGTACAGTGGGTTGGGGATCGCCATCCTGTCGACGCCGCGTGGCGTGATGTCGGATCATGAGGCGCGGGCGGCGAACCTGGGCGGCGAGGTCCTGTGCGTGGTCTTCTGAGGAAATGACAATGTCGCGCGTCGGAAAACATCCCATTTCCGTGCCCCAGGGCGTGGACGTCGCCGTGGCCGACCGAGAGGTCACGATAAAGGGCAAGCTTGGCGAGCTCAGTACGACCGTGGTGCCCGAAGTCGTGGTGGCAGTCGAGAACGGCCACATCGTCGTGCGACCGCGCGACGATTCGCCTCGGGCCCGGGCGATGTGGGGCACGACCCGCAGCCTCATCAACAACATGGTCACCGGGGTCGCGCAAGGCTTTCGTGTCAACCTCGAGATCAGGGGGGTGGGCTACCGCGCGGCGAGCGACGGTAAGACCTTGACGCTGCAGGTCGGCCTCAGCCAGGAGATCCGCTACCCGATCCCCCAGGGGGTGACCGTCACCTGCGAGAGGTCGACGCTCATCAGCGTCTTCGGGCCTGACCGCCAGCGGGTAGGGCAGGTGGCCGCTGAGATCCGGGCGTTCCGAAAGCCCGAGCCGTATAAGGGCAAGGGAATCCGGTACGAGAGCGAGTACGTCCGGCGCAAGGAAGGCAAGAAGAAGTAGGCGGACAGGCGATGAAGACCGCGAGGCAGCTGTTCCAGCGGCGGCGGCGGATCCGGTTCAAGCTTCGGCGAACCGGTAAGAGACGGCCGCGTTTCTCGGTGTTCCGTTCGAACAGGCACATCTACGCCCAGATCATCGACGACAACCGGAGCGTGACGCTGGCCGCCGCCTCCACGCTGGACAAGAAACTCCATGCCGAGCTCAAGACCGGCGCGGACGTCAACGCCGCGCGGCGGGTCGGCGAGCTCATCGCCGAACGAGCCAAGGCGGCCGGCGTGACCAAGGTTGTTTTCGACCGCGGCGGCCACCGCTTCCATGGCCGCGTCAAGGCGCTGGCCGACGCCGCGCGCGAAGCCGGGCTCTCCTTGTAGCCGACCCGGGATGAGGAGCGAAGATGAACGTGCGCACCCCAGAGCAAGGCGAGCTGGTCGACAAGCTGGTTAGCATCAACCGGGTGGCGAAAGTCGTGAAGGGCGGCCGGCGGTTTGGCTTCGCCGCTCTCGTGGTGGTGGGCGACATGAAGGGCCGGGTGGGTTACGGCTCCGGCAAGGCGCGCGAGGTGCCGGAGGCGATCCGCAAGGCGACCGAGCGCGCGAAGCGCAACATGATCCGGGTGCCGCTGAGAGAAGGCCGCACGCTTCACCACGACATCAACGGCCGGTTCGGCGCCGGCCGGGTGGTCCTCAGGCCGGCTCCGCCCGGCACCGGCATCATCGCCGGCGGGCCCCTGCGCGCGGTGTTCGAGACCGTGGGCGTGCAGGACGTGGTGGCGAAGTCGCTCGGGTCGTCCAACCCGTATAACATGGTCAAGGCGACATTCATCGCCTTGAGGGACATGATGTCCCCGCGCGCCGTCGCCGCGAAGCGCGGCAAGAAGGTGAGCGAAGTCCTGGGCCGCGGCGCGCCCGCGGCCGCGAAGGGGGCCCAGGATGGCGAAGGCTAAGCGCGTGCTCCGGGTGACGCAGATCGCCAGCCCGATCGGGCGGCCAAAGGACCAGCGGGCGACGCTGATCGGGCTGGGTCTCAACAAGATGCATCGCACCCGCCTCATCGAAGACAGCCCCGCGGTGCGCGGTATGATCCGGAAGATCCCGCACCTCGTGAAGGTGGAAGAGGTGGCCGCGGAGGCGACGCCGCCGCGCGCGCAAGGGGGAGAGGGATGAGGCTCAACGAGCTCAGCGACCGGCCGGGAGCCCGCAAGCCGCGCAAGCGCGTCGGCCGGGGGATCGGCTCCGGCAAGGGCAAGACCTGCGGGCGCGGAACCAAGGGGCAGAAGTCCCGCTCAGGCACCCGGCTCAAGGGGTTCGAGGGCGGCCAGATGCCGCTGTTCCAACGCCTGCCCAAGCGCGGGTTCAACAATCCGTTCCGGAAGGCCTTTGTGGCGGTCAACCTGGACCGGCTCCAGGAGGCCGTGGACAGGGGCAAGCTCGACCCTTCACAGACAATCACTGCCGAGACGCTCACCAAGGCCGGCGTCGTCCGCCGGCCCCGGGACGGGGTGCGCTTGCTCGGCCGGGGGGAGATCAAGGCCAGGCTCACGATCGAGGTCGCCGGCGCGTCGAAGGGCGCCGTGGCCGCGGTCGAGAAGGCGGGGGGCAAGGTGGTCGTGACGGGCGCGGCTCAACCCGCCGCCGACGCCTGAGGGGGGCGCTGAACCATGGTGTCGGCCGCGGAACAACTCGTCGCCAACATCAACCTCGGGGCGCTGGGCAAGGCCACCGAGCTCAAGAAGCGACTCTGGTTCACCCTGAGCGCGCTCGTCATATACCGGCTCGGCACCTACATCCCCATCCCGGGGATCGACCCCACGATCCTCGCCGACGTGTTCCAGCGGAATGCCGGTGGAATCCTCGGTATGTTCAACCTGCTCTCCGGCGGCGCGTTGGAGCGGATGACGATTTTCGCCCTCAACGTGATGCCTTACATCTCGGCCTCGATCATCCTCCAGCTCCTCACGACCGTCTCGCCCCATCTCGAGCAGCTCAAGAAGGAGGGCGAGGTCGGCCGGAAGAAGATGAACCAATACACCCGGTACGGCACCGTGGGGCTGGCGGCCGTTCAGGCTTACGGGATTGCGATCGGGCTCGAGAGCATGCCCGGGTCCCAGGGGAGCGCGGTCGTCGAACCCGGCATGTTCTTCCGGCTGACGACGGTCATTTCTCTCGTCGGCGGGACCATGTTCCTGCTGTGGTTGGGCGAGCAGATCACGGCTCGCGGGGTGGGCAACGGGATCTCGCTCATCATCTTCGCCGGGATCGTCGCGCAGTTGCCGAGCGCGCTGGCCGCCACCCTCGAACTCGGCCGGACGGGCGCGCTGTCCACCTTCCTGATCATCTTCCTCCTTGTCATGGCCATCGGCGTGGTCGGCTTCATCGTCTTCGTCGAGCGGGCGCAGCGCCGGATCGTGATCCAGTATCCGAAGCGGCAGGTCGGGATGAAAATGTTCGGCGGCGAAAGCTCACACCTGCCGCTCAAGATCAACACCGCGGGCGTCATTCCGCCGATCTTCGCAAGCTCCATCCTGCTCATGCCGATCACCTTGGCGAGCTTCACCACGGGCCAGGGACCCGAGTGGCTGACCACCGTCACGACCTTCCTCCAACCCGGACAGCTGCCGTACATGGCGCTCTATGCGGGAGCGATCATCTTCTTCGCCTTCTTCTACACGGCGGTCGTCTTCAACCCCGCCGACACGGCGGACAACCTCAAGAAGTACGGGGGCTTCATCCCCGGTATCCGACCCGGCAAGAACACGGCGGAGTTCCTGGACTATGTACTCACAAGGCTCACCACCGTGGGCGCCATTTACCTTGCCGCCGTAGCGCTGCTGCCGCAGGTGCTTATCTCCGAGCTCGCCGTGCCGTTCATGTTCGGCGGCACCTCCTTGCTCATCGTCGTGACCGTCACGATGGACACCGTTGCCCAGATTCAGGCGCACCTTCTGGCCCACCAATACGAGGGGCTGATCAAGAAGACCCGGCTCAGAGGTCGACGGGCGTGAACCTCATCCTGCTGGGGCCGCCGGGCGCCGGAAAAGGGACGCAGGCGCGGCGCTTGGAAGAAAAATTCGGGCTGGTGCAGCTGTCCACCGGCGACATGCTGCGTGCGGCCATCGCCGCGGGCACCGACGTCGGCAAGCGGGCCAAGCGGATTGTGGAAAAGGGCGAGCTCGTGCCCGACGAGATCATCGTCGCGATCGTCGCCGAGCGGCTGACGCAGAGACAGGGAACGAAGGGGCTAATTCTCGACGGCTTTCCCCGCACCGTCGCCCAGGCGGAGGCCCTGGACGCCCTTCTCGCCGCGAAGGGGCTCAAGCTCGACGACGTGATCGAGATGAAGGTCGTCGACGAGCAGCTGGTGGAGCGCATCACCGGCCGCTTCTCGTGTGCCCACTGCGGGGCTGGGTACCACGACACGTACCAGAGGCCGAAGGTGGAGGGCGTCTGCGACCTCTGCGGCGGGCGAGAGTTCACCCGTCGTCAGGACGACACGCCCGAGACGGTGAGGGCCCGGCTGCAGGCTTACCACGAGCAGACGGCGCCGTTACTGCCCTACTACGCCGCCCGCGGGGTCTTGAGGACCGTCGACGGCATGGCCACGATCGACGATGTCGCCCGCCAGATCGAGGCGATTCTCGAGGAGGACCAACATGATTGACTCGCTCAGGCCGGCCCCTATAATCGCGCACCTTTTGGCAGCCGCGGCGAAGGCCGGGTCCGGCGCGGCCGGCGGCTGTTGAGGAGTTCGAGGCGTGGCACGCATCGCCGGCGTCAACATTCCGACGAACAAACGGGTCCCGATCGCGCTCACCTACATTTATGGGATCGGGAGCACCAGGTCGCGCGAGATCTGCCAGAAGGTCGGCCTCAGCCCGGACCGTCGTGTGAACGACCTCACGGACGCCGAGATCATTCGCATGCGCGAGGTCATCGATCGGGATTACAGGGTCGAGGGCGACGTGCGTCGTGAAGTCGCGATGAACATCAAGCGACTGATGGACCTGGGCTGCTATCGCGGGCTCCGGCACCGTCGCGGCTTGCCCGTGCGGGGCCAACGCACTCACACCAATGCTCGCTCGCGGAAGGGCCGGGCACGGCCCGTCGCTGGGAAGAAGCAGGCCGGCAAGAAGTAAACAGAAGCGCGCATGGCTCGAGAGTCCGGTCGTCCCCGGCGTCGGGAACGGAAGAACATCACGACCGGGGTGGCGCATGTGACTGCCACCTTCAACAACACTATCATTACGATCACGGATGCCGAGGGCAACACAATCGCCTGGGCCTCGGCCGGGAGCCGAGGGTTCAAGGGCTCGCGCAAGTCGACGCCGTACGCCGCCCAGATGGCGGCCGAGGACGCCGGGCGCAAGGCCCAGGAACACGGCGTCAAGACCCTTGAAATCGAGGTCAGGGGTCCGGGATCGGGGCGCGAATCGGCGCTTAGGGCCTTGCAGGCGGTAGGATTCACCGTCACCGCGATCCGCGACGTCTCGCCGATTCCGCACAACGGCTGCCGGCCGCCGAAGCGCCGGCGGGTCTGACGGGGGGACGCGCGGTCGCCACAGGTGTCAAGCCGGCCTCGACGCGTCGGCCGTTCGAAACGTGAAATTGGGTTTGCGTCCCCTTGGGACCCGCTAGAGCTTACCAAGATGAGGTCGATTTCGTGATTGAGAAGAACTGGCAGGATCTGATCAAACCTTTCAAGCTTTCCATCGAGGGCGGGGCGGACCCCTCGCGCGAAGCCAGGATCGTGGCCGAACCGCTGGAGCGTGGCTTCGCCCTCACGCTCGGCAACGCGCTCAGACGGGTGCTGTTGTCCTCACTCCAGGGCGCGGCGGTGACGTCCGTGCAGATCGACGGAGTGCTCCACGAGTTCTCCTCGATTCCCGGCGTGCGAGAGGACGTCACCGACGTCGTCCTGAACATCAAGTCCATGGCTCTCAGGATGCACGGCGAGGGGCCGAAGCGTATGACGCTGAAGGCGAAGGGCCCGGGCGAGGTCAAGGCCTCGGCGGTCGAGGCTGGCCACGGCATCGAGATCATGGACCCCGACCACCTGATCTGCACCCTCGACGCCGACGCCCAGATCGCGATGGAGTTCACGGTGGAAGCGGGCAAGGGGTACGTCCCCGGCGCGCAGAACCGGCCCGAGGACGCCCCGATTGGGCTCATCCCGGTGGACGCGCTCTACAGCCCCGTGAAGAAGGTGGCCTACAAGGTCGAGAACACGCGCGTCGGGCGAGTTACCGACTATGACAAGCTGTCGATGAAGGTCGAGACCAACGGCGCCGTCACGCCGGAAGACGCGGTGGCGCTTGCGGCGCGCATCCTGCAGGACCAGCTCCAGCTCTTCATCACCTTCGAGGAGCCCGCGGTCGAGGCGCGAGCTGAGCGGCAGCCCGAGCCTGCCTTTAACCCGAACCTTTTGAGGAAGGTGGACGAGCTCGAGCTCTCGGTGCGCTCCGCCAACTGCCTCAAGAACGAGAACATCGTTTACATCGGGGACCTGGTCCAGAAGACCGAGGGGGAGATGCTCAGGACGCCGAACTTCGGGCGGAAGTCCTTGAACGAGATCAAGGACGTTCTCACCCAGATGGGGCTCCAGCTCGGCATGGAGGTCCACAACTGGCCGCCCGAGAACATCGAGGAACTGGCCAAGAGGCTGGAGGAGCCTTACTGAGCCCCGGGGTCCGCCGCCCTCTTTCGGCGGCTCCAGCCGGAATGGGGACCGCGGCGGCGGAGAGGGAGATCTCGCCATGCGTCACGGGCACAGCGGCGGTCGCAAGCTCAATCGGACCAGCAGCCACCGAAAGGCCATGCTGGCCAACATGGCCGTCGCGCTCATTAAACACGAGCAGATCACGACGACGCTCCCGAAGGCCAAGGAACTCAAGCCGTTCGCGGAGAAGCTCATCGGGCTTGGCAAGCGCGGCGGCCTCCACGCCCGGCGGCAGGTGCTCGCCGTTCTGCACGACAGGAAGATCGCGGACAAGCTGTTCTCGACACTGGGCCCCCGCTACGCCGAGCGGCCCGGCGGTTACACACGTGTCATCCGCGCTGGCTTCCGCTATGGCGATGCGGCGCCCATGGCGATCATCGAGCTCGTGGACCGCGACCCCGAGGCGAAGGGCCAGGATTCCGGGCCCGTCCAAAGGCGGGCCGAAGAGGAGGAAGGCGAGGAATAAGTGTGTCAACCGGCGGTTCCAGCAGGTGGGCAGCCGGAAGGGCTGCCCTTTGCGTTTGCGCCCGCTAAACTAGAGTGAAGATGCGCCTGAGTGGGCGGGACGGCGATGGCGGTGCAGACCGGTAGGACGGGCGTTCTTCTTCTCCTCTTCTGGCTGGCCTCTCCGGCCCCGGCCTTGGCGGAGACCAAGGTTGTCCCCGAGTCGCGCGCCGGGATCCAGCTCTCCTTTGCCCCGGTGGTGAAGCGGGTGGCTCCCGCGGTGGTCAACATTTACACCCGCAAGGTGGTGCGCGAGCGGCGGGTCTCCCCGTTTTTCACCGACCCTTTCTTCCAGCGTTTCTTCGGGGACGCGTTCAGCGGCCTCGGCTTCGGCTTGCCTCAGGAGCGCATCCAGCGCTCGCTCGGCTCCGGGGTGATCGTCACGCCCGACGGGCTCGTCGTCACCAACCACCACGTGATCGCGGGGAGCAACGAGATCACCGTGGTGCTCTCGGACCGCCGCGAGTTCGACGCCGAAGTCGTCACAAGCGACGAGCAGAGCGACCTCGCCGTCTTGAGGATCGACACGAACGGCGAGGCGCTCCCCAGCCTGGAACTTGGGGATTCGGACGAGCTCGAGGTGGGTGATTTGGTCCTCGCCATCGGCAATCCCTTCGGCGTCGGACAGACGGTGACCAGCGGCATCGTCTCGGCCATCGGCCGGGCGGTCGTTGGCATGTCGGACATCCCCTCCTTCATTCAGACCGATGCGGCGATCAACCCGGGCAACTCGGGTGGCGCCCTGGTTACGCTCGACGGCAAGCTCGTGGGGGTGAACACTGCCATCTTCACGCGCTCCGGCGGCAGCGAGGGGATCGGGTTCGCGGTCCCCTCCAACCTCGTGGCGACCGTGTTGAGGAGCGTCGCGGCGGGCGGACGGCTGGTGCGGCCCTGGCTCGGCGCGGGCGGGCAGGCGGTGACGCCTGAGATCGCTGAGTCGTTGGGTCTTGAGCGCCCGGCGGGGGTTCTGATCAACGCCATTTACCCGGGCGGCCCGGCCGAGCGGGCAGGGGTGCGCGTGGGCGACGTGATCCTCGCCGTCGACGGCAAGGAGGTGGTGGACCCACAGGCGTTGCGCTTCCGCCTCGCGACGCGGCCCGTCGGCCGCGATGTGGAGCTCGCCCTGGTCCGCCAGGGCGTGCGGCGCGCGGTGCGCTTTCCGCTCGAGGCGGCGCCCGAGCACCCCCCGCGCGACGCGACCGCGCTCGCCGGCCGTCATCCCTTCGCCGGCGCGACGGTGGCCAACCTCTCGCCCGCGCTCGCCGAGGAGCTGCGCATGGACACCTTGGCGCAAGGCGTCGTGGTGATCGAGGTGAAGCGCGGCAGTCCGGCGAGCCGGCTCGGCCTCCGCGCCCGCGACATCGTGCTCGAGGTCAACGGCGAGCGTGTCGAGCGGGTCAGCGAGCTCGAGCGGCTCGTCGCCCGCGCCCCCACCGTGTGGCGGATCGCCGTTAAGCGGGGCAATCGCGTGCTCAACGTGACGGTGACCGGGTGACCACGCTCTTCGAACGCGAGGCCCCGCGCCCCTTGGCCGACCGCCTGCGCCCCACCCGGCTGGAGGAGGTGCTGGGCCAGGACCACTTGCTTGGTCCCGAAGCGCCCCTCGGCCGGATGCTGAAGGCACAGCGGCTCGCCTCGCTCATCCTGTGGGGGCCGCCCGGCTCCGGCAAGACGACCATCGCCCGGCTGCTCGCCGAACATACCGAGCTGGTCTTCGAGCCGGTATCGGCGACCTTCTCAGGTGTCAGCGACTTGAGGAAGGTGTTCGAGCGGGCGCGCGGACGGCGCAAGGACGGGCGCGGCACGCTGCTCTTCGTCGACGAGATTCACCGCTTCAACCGGACTCAGCAGGACGCATTCTTGCCCTACGTGGAGGATGGGACGGTGATCCTGGTGGGGGCCACGACCCAGAACCCGTCCTTCGAGCTCACCGGGCAGCTCATGTCGCGTTGCCAGGTGCTGGTCTTGAACCGCCTCGACGACGAGGCGCTGGAGAAGCTGCTGGAACGGGGCGAGGGCCACGAGGGCCGGCCGCTGCCGCTCGAGCCCGAGGCGCGCGCCGCGCTCAGGGCCATGGCGGACGGGGACGGGCGGTACCTCCTCAACATGGCCGAGGAGCTGTTCGCCCGGCCGCCGCCGTCGCCCTTGGGCAAGGCGGCGCTTGCCGAGGCGTTGCAGCGGCGAGTTCCCCTTTACGACAAGGCGCAGGAGAGCCACTACAACCTGATCAGCGCGCTGCATAAGTCGCTCAGGGGCTCGGACACGGACGCCGCGCTCTACTGGCTCGCGCGCATGCTGGCCGCAGGCGAGGACCCCCTCTACATCGCCCGCCGCCTGGTCCGCTTCGCGGTCGAGGACGTGGGGCTTGCGGACCCCCAGGCGGTCGTCCAGGCGCTCGCGGCGAAGGAAGTCTACGACTTCCTCGGCACGCCCGAGGGCGAGCTGGCCCTCGCCCAAGCGGTCATTTATCTGGCCACGGCCCCCAAGTCGAACGCCGTCTATCGCGCCCTCGGCAAGGCGACGAAGAGCGCTAAGGCGCATGGCTCCCTGATGCCGCCCATGCACATCCTCAATGCGCCCACGCGGCTGATGGAGGAGCTGGGCTACGGCAAGGGGTACGTGTACGACCACGGTACGGCGGAGGGGTTTTCAGGCCAGAATTACTTCCCCGAGGGCATGGCGCGGGAGACCTACTACCGGCCGTTCATGCGGGGGTTCGAGCGCGATGTCGCTAAGCGGCTCGCATACTGGCGCAGGCTAAGGGAGCGCCTTGGAGCCGAGGCCCAGGCCCGTGGCCGAAGGGCCGGCCGGCGAGCGTGACGGACTAGGGATGCGTTCACAGCCTCGCACCGGCCATCGCCACGGCTTGGCTGCGAACGTCCAAGTCCGCGAACGTGATAAAGATCTCGACGACCGATCTTCCCGATCGGCGAGGCCGGGGCCCGGGGCCGCCTGCGGCAACGCTTGATAAGCTGTCTTTTTTGGTGAGGCGCGCTACCCTCAAGTCAAGCTAAGCTGGGACGATGCGTGGTCGCCTCGATCGCGACGGCGCCGGTTGTGGGGGTTGGACACGTTGGTCGGTCGGAAGAGGCCTTTCTGTTCCAAGGTCGTTCGGCGCCTCGGCCGTGGCGGCTGATCTGGGTACGCTACCGCTACCGATCCGAGGCTGCATGTCTGTGGTCGAACCGTTCGTATTTTTCACCGGGTTCCTGAGATATCCTCGTTTGACCAGTGCCATCACACCGAGTTCTCGTTCGGTCGCCCTGGCGCTGGTAAGGGGAATGGAACTGGACGGTGTTCGCACGGTGGTGGAGTTGGGACCCGGCACTGGTTCCTGCACCCAGGTGATCCGCGAGTTCATTGGGCCCGAGACCCTGCTCGTAGCGATCGAAATCAACGCGCTTTTCACTCGCCACCTCGGCCGAAAGTTTCCCGACCTCGAGGTCATCAACGGCTCGGCCGAGGACCTCCCGCTCCACCTGAAGACGTACGAACGGTCCTCGGCCGACGTCATTCTGTCGGGCATTCCTTGGGGATCGCTTCCGTACGGCGAGCAAGATCGGTTGATGAACGGCGTCGTGTCGGCCCTTCGGCCGGGTGGGCGGTTCGCTGCCGTTGCGAATGCCCATGCGGTTTGGCTTCGGCCGGGGCGGCGGTTCCGAACGATGCTGGAAGGGCATTTCCGCCAGGTTAGGAGGTCGCCCGTCGTGTGGAAAAGCTTTCCCCCTGCGTTCGTCTATCACTGCGAGAAGTGAGGGCTGCGGCGACGATTGAGGCAACCGCCGGATCCGACGCGCAACGCAAGTGCCAGGGGGAATTCGAGCGCTGAGCCGAGTCGCGACAGGGCTCGCCTATCGACGGCTGCCTAGGGAGCGGCGAAGGCCGAGGTGTGAGCCCGGGCCGAAAGGCGCGGGGCCAACGGGTGTTAAGGGAAGCGAGTGGCGATCAGGCGGACGAGTGGGGTGGAGGCGCGCGAGGTCGCGCCCGAGGAGGCGAACCTCAGGCTCGATCGTTGGTTCCGCCGGCACTTTCCGGGGCTGTCCCACGCACATCTCCAGCGGCTCCTTCGGACCGGGCAAATCCGCGTCGACGGCGCCCGGGCGAAGGCGGGGCTCCGGCTCGTCCCTGGCCAGCGCGTGCGGATCCCGCCGCTTGGGGACCTTGGGCCACAGGCGGAGCGGACGACGCGGGCGGTGAAGCTGTCGCGGGCGGAGGTCCGTCGCTTGCGCGAGAGCGTGCTCTACCGTGACGAGGGCGTCGTCGCCATCAACAAGCCGCCGGGCCTTGCCGTCCAGGGGGGCACGGGAACTCGCCGCCATCTCGACCAGATGCTCGACGCGCTGCGCTTCGAGGCGCCGGAACGGCCGCGCCTCGTCCACCGGCTGGACAAGGACACCAGCGGCGTCCTCGTGCTGGCGCGGGGGCAGCCGGCCGCGGCGGCGCTTGCTAAGGCCTTCCGGCGGCGCGAGGTCAAGAAGGTCTACTGGGCGCTGGTCGTGGGGAGGCCGCCCAAGGTCGAGGGCCGGGTCGACCTCAAGCTCACGAAACGGCCCGGCCGCGGCGGCGAGCGGGTGGCCCCGGACAGCCGAGCCGGCCGGCGGGCGGTGACGCTCTACCGGGTGGTGCGGGCGGCCGGGAGACGCGCCACCTGGCTCGCGCTCCTGCCGCTCACCGGGCGCACGCACCAGCTCAGGGCCCATTGCGCGGCCTTGGGTACGCCGATCATCGGCGACGGCAAGTACGGCGGCCGCGGGGCGTTCCTGCAGGGGGAGGGGGTGTCAAGCCGGCTCCACCTCCATGCCCGCGAGGTGGAGCTTCCCCATCCCAGGGGCGGCCGCTTGCACGTCACCGCGCCGCTGCCCGACCA
>JBHICW010000014.1:0-18252 GCA_046759785.1 Alphaproteobacteria bacterium | reverse complement strand
GCGATGGGAATGCCCAGCGTGTTGTACGCGAAGGCGAAGAAAAGGTTCTGGCGAATGTTGCGCATGGTCGCGCGGCTCAGCCGACGGGCCCGCGCGATCCCCCTCAAGTCGCCCTTGACCAGGGTCGCGCCCGCGCTCTCCATGGCCACGTCCGTGCCCGTCCCCATGGCGATACCGACCTGGGCCTGAGCCAAGGCAGGCGCGTCGTTGACGCCGTCGCCGGCCATCGCGACGATGCGCCCTTGTGTCTGCATTTCTTTGACGACGGCGCTTTTCTGAGCGGGGAGAACTTCGGCCCTGACCTCGTCGATGCCGAGGCGCCGCGCCACCGCCTCGGCGGTGGTGCGGTTGTCACCCGTGAGCATGACGATGCGAACGCCGTCGTTGCGTAACCTAGTGACCGCCTCGGGCGTGGTTTCCTTGATCGGGTCGGCGACGGCGACGAGGCCCTGGGCCTTGCCGTCGACGGCGACGAACATGACCGTGTTCCCCTCGGCTCTGAGCGCCTCGGCACGCTCAGTGAGCTCCCCGAGCGCTATCTTAAGATCTTCGAACAGCCGCGCGTTGCCGAGAGCAACCGTCCGGCCCTCGACGCTCCCGACCACCCCCTTACCCGTCTCCGAGCGAAAATCCGTCGCGTCCGCCAGCGGCAGGTCTCTTGCCCCGGCGCCCTCTACGATCGCGGCGGCGAGAGCGTGCTCGCTACCCTTCTCGAGACTGGCCGCAAGCCGCAACAGCTCGGACTCATCAGAGCCCGACGCACTCTCAACCTTGGTGAGGCGCGGCTTGCCCTCGGTCAGCGTCCCGGTCTTGTCGACGACCAGCGTGTCGACCTTTTCGAGGATCTCCAGGGCCTCAGCGTTCTTGATGAGCACGCCCGACATGGCGCCGCGGCCGGTGCCGACCATGATCGACATCGGGGTGGCCAGGCCAAGGGCGCAGGGACAGGCGATGATCAGCACCGCGACCGCATTGACAATGGCGTAGGCCAGGGCCGGCGCCGGCCCAAGAAGGGCCCACACGACGAACGTGCCCACGGCGATGAGCACGACCGCCGGAACGAAGTACCCCGCGACAACGTCGGCCAGCCGCTGAATGGGCGCCCGGCTGCGCTGTGCCTCGGCGACCATCTGCACGATCCGATAAAGCAGCGTGTCGCGGCCGACGCGCTCAGCCCGCATGACCAAACTGCCGGTGCCGTTGATCGTCGCTCCCGTCACCGGCGACCCCGGAGACTTCTCCACCGGGATCGATTCCCCGGTCACCATCGATTCGTCGACCGAGCTCGTCCCCTCCAACACGACGCCATCGACGGGAACTTTCTCCCCCGGACGCACCCGCAGCCGGTCGCCGGATTCGACCCGATCAAGGGGAATGTCCTCCTCGATACCGCCGTCGCGGATGACGCGCGCCGTTTTCGGGGCGAGATCGAGGAGCATGCGAAGAGCCTTGCCGGTCCTGCTGCGGGCGCGGAGCTCGAGAACCTGGCCCAACAGAACCAGCGTGGTGATGACGGCCGCGGCCTCGAAATAGACGTCGACCGCGCCCGCTTCCCCCCGGAAGGCGTCGGGAAAGACGCCCGGAAACAACACGGCGAACGCACTGAAGGCGTAGGCGACCCCGACCCCCATCGAAATCAACGTAAACATGTTGAGGTGGCGGCTGACGATCGAGTTCCAGCCGCGCACGAAGAACGGCCACCCCGCCCACACGACCACCGGCGTCGCGAGCACCAGCTCAATCCACAGCAGTGCCGGCGCCGGCACCGCCACCTCGAGCGGCTGGCCGGGCAGCATGTCGGCCATCGCGATCAGCAGGAGCGGAAGCGTGAGGACGAGGGCAGCCCAGAACCGGCGCGTCATGTCAACGAGCTCGGGGCTCGGCGCTTCTTTCACCGTCACCGTGCGCGGCTCCAAGGCCATACCGCAGATCGGGCACTCGCCAGGCTCGTCCCCGACGACCTCCGGATGCATCGGACAGGTGTATTCGGTGCGTGCGATCGCGGTCGCAACCGTGAGCGGCTCCAGCGCCATACCGCACTCGGGACAGGAACCTGGGCCGCCGCGCCTGACCTCGGGGTGCATCGGACAGGTGTGGATGTCCTGAGGCTCCCCGCCGCGATACTCGGCATGGCGATGGCCGTCGCCGTGACGGGTGTGGAGGTGGCCGTGATTGCAGTGATGGTGCTCGTCGCTCTGGTGAGCGGTGGTTGGTTTTGTCATCGTGGACGAGCCGGTTGCCTATCTGTTGGCGAAATGTGGGTGACTTGCACGAGACGTCGTCGATGCGCAGCGGGAAGCATGGACTGGTGCAGTTTTCCTAGTACGATATGGAGATTCCATGTACAGGAAGGTCAAGGCTCTCGCAACCCTTGCCCTTGACGGCCCTTTCCACCGCTGTTTTGCTCACGGTCTCAACGTCTAAGGCGCGCTGCGCTCTGCTGTGACGAGAGATCAAAAACGTGTCCTAGGCCCGTGATAATGATGATCCTTATCGACAACTACGACAGCTTCACCTACAACTTGGTCCACTTCCTCGGCGAGCTGGGCGCCGAGGTGACGGTGAAACGCAACGACGTCGTCACGGCGGCGGAGGTGATCGACATGAGGCCGGAGGCGATCGTGATCTCGCCGGGCCCCTGCGATCCCGACCGCGCCGGGATCTGCCTCGAGCTCATCGCACGCGCGGCGGGAAAACTCCCCGTCCTCGGCGTCTGCCTCGGCCACCAAGCGGTCGGCCAGGCTTTCGGCGGCAAAGTCGTGCGCGCGCCGGTCGTGATGCACGGCAAGCTGAGCGACATCCACCACAACCGCAACGAGCTCTTTGAGGGACTGGCCAGCCCCTTCCGGGCGACACGTTACCACTCGCTGGTCGTAGAGCGCGCCACCCTGCCGGACTGCTGCGAGATCACCGCCGAGACCGAGGACGGAGTGATCATGGGTCTCAGGCACCGCGAACATCCCATCTTCGGTGTCCAGTTTCACCCCGAGAGCATCGCCACCGAGCACGGACATGCGTTGCTCCGGAACTTCCTTGCCATCGTCGAGGCGAAGGGGCGGGCATGAGCGGCGAGACTTATGACCTCAAGGAGCTGATAGGCCTGGTCGCGCGGGGCGAGCGCCTCACGGTCGAACAGGCCCAAGCGGCCTTCGACATCATGATGTCGGGCGCCGCCACTCCGGCCCAGATGGGCGGGTTTCTTATGGGCTTAAGGGTCCGCGGCGAAACGGTCGACGAGATCACCGGCGGAGCGATGACCATGAGGGCGAAGATGCGGCGGATCGAGGCGCCGCCGGAAGCCATGGACGTCGTGGGGACCGGGGGCGATGCGAAGGGCACCTACAACATTTCCACCGCTTCGGCGCTCGTCGTCTCCGCCTGCGGCGTTCCCGTGGCCAAGCACGGAAACCGCGCCTTTTCGTCACGTTCCGGCTCGGCGGACGTGCTGAGCGCACTGGGCGTCAACATCGACGCCGACCCCCAGGTGGTCGAGCGCGCGATCGGGGAGGCGGGCATCGGTTTCATGATGGCGCCCCGCTACCACGGCGCCATGCGCCACGTGGGGGGCACGCGCGCGGAGCTCGGCATACGGACGATCTTCAACCTTCTGGGTCCGATCTCCAACCCGGCCGGGGTGAAGCGCCTCCTCGTCGGCGTCTTCGCGCGCGAGTGGGTCGAACCCCTGGCCCGGGTTCTCGGCAAGCTGAGGACCGAGCGGGCCTGGGTGGTTCATGGGAGCGACGGCCTCGACGAGCTGACGACGACCGGCCCCTCCCACGTGGCCGAGCTCAAGGACGGCGAGGTGCGCTCGCTTCAGGTGACCCCGGAAGACGCCGGTCTTGGGCGAACGCGTCTCGAGGATTTACTCGGCGCCGACCCGGAGACAAACGCCCGCGCCATGTTAGACATGCTGGACGGCAAAGCGCAGCCGTTCCGGGACATCGTCCTCTACAACAGCGCCGCGGCGCTCATAGTCGCTGGCAAGGTTAACGACCTCAAGGCGGGCGTGGCGCGCGCCGCGGTGGCGATCGACAGCGGCGAAGCGCGCGCGAGGTTGGACCGCCTCGTGGCCATCAGCCGCCAGCGGCCGCCGGAATGAGCGACGTTCTCGCCCGAATCTGCGCCGACAAACGGATCGAGGTCGCCCGCCGCAAACGAGCGCGGCCGCTCGCCCGTGTCCTCGACGCCGCACGAGCCGCCGACCCCACGCGGGGCTTCGCGGCGGCGCTCAGACGGTTGGTCACCCAAGGCCGGTTCGCCCTCATCGCCGAGATCAAGAAGGCTTCGCCCGCCCACGGCCTGCTTCGTGCGGACTTCGATCCGACGTCGCTGGCCCGGGCCTATCGTACGGGCGGCGCGACGTGTCTCTCGGTCCTCACCGACGGCCCGTACTTCCAGGGCGACGACGCGCATCTGACCTCGGCCCGCGGCGCCGTCGACCTCCCCTGCCTTCGCAAAGATTTCCTTCTCGACCCGTACCAGATCGTCGAGGCGCGGGCGATCGGTGCGGACTGCGTACTCTTAATCATGGCCGCGCTCGACGACGGCGCGGCGGCGGAGCTCGAGGCCGCCGCGCTCGACTGGGGCATGGACGTGCTGGTCGAAGTCCACGACGAGAAGGAGCTGGAGCGCGCCTTGGGTCTCAAGACACGGCTCATCGGCATCAACAACCGCAACCTCAAGACCCTCGCGGTCGACCTTTCGACGACCAAGCGCCTGGTGCGGCTGGTGCCCCGGGGCACGGAGGTGGTCTCCGAGAGCGGGCTCAACGGCCACGCCGATCTTCGGCGGATGGCCGCGCACGGAGTACGCCGGTTCCTCGTCGGCGAAGCGCTCGTACGCCAGAAGGACGTGGCGGCGGCGACGGCGGCCCTGCTAGGCGAGCCGCGCCCGGAGCTCGCGACGGCTTGAGGCGATGGCGCGCCTTACCCACCTTGACGCAGAGGGCAAGGCCCACATGGTCGATATCTCCGCCAAGGACGTGACCGAGCGTGTCGCCGTCGCCGAAGGAAGAGTCTTCATGCGGCCGGAAACCCTGCGGTTGGTCCGCGAGGGCACGATGGAGAAAGGCGACGTGCTCGCCGTGGCCCGGCTCGCCGGTATCATGGCCGCGAAACGGACCGCCGAGCTCATCCCGCTGTGCCATCCCCTGCCCGTCACCTCCGTTGCGGTGGACCTTGCCTTGGACGAGGCGACGAGCGCCGTTAGCATCACCGCCACCTGCAAGACGAGAGGCCGCACCGGGGTCGAGATGGAAGCCCTCACCGCGGTGGCGGTCGCGGCGCTCACCGTCTACGACATGTGCAAGGCGGTCGACCGCGGGATGACGCTGAGCGACGTCCGCCTCACTTACAAGGCAGGAGGAAAGTCTGCGACCTTCCGCAGGGAGGGGTGACGACGTTATGCTCTCGGTCGAGGAAGCGCGCGCGCGCATCCTCAGCGCCTTTCGGCCGGTGGCGGCGGAACAGGTGAGTGTGGCCGAGGCCTTCGGCCGCGTCCTCGCAGAGGACTTGTCGGCGCGGGTGACTCAGCCGCCCGTGGCCGTCTCGGCGATGGACGGCTACGCCGTCCGCGCCGCCGAAGTGGCGCGCCCGCCAGTCAAGCTCCGCACCATCGGCGAGGCGCCGGCAGGCGAAGCGTTCGAAGGAACGGTGGGCCCCGATGAGGCGGTGCGGATCTTCACCGGCGGTCCGGTGCCGAAGGGAGCGGACGCCGTCGTCATCCAGGAGGACACGGAAGCGGACGGGAAATGGGTCACGGTGCGCGTGGCCGTCCCGGTCGGTCACTACATCCGCCCCGCCGGGCTGGACTTCAGTCAAGGCGACGTCTGCGTCAAGGCCGGCCGAGTTCTGACCGCCCGGGACGTCGGTCTCGCGGCGGCGATGAACATCCCCTGGCTCAGCGTCCATCGCAAGCCGCGGGTGGCCATCCTGGCGACGGGCGACGAAATCGTGATGCCCGGCGAACCGCTGGGGCCCAACCACATCGTGAGCTCCAACGGCCTGGCACTGGCGGCACTCGTCGAGGCGAGCGGGGGGCTGGCGGTCAACCTCGGAATCGCCCGCGACAACGAGGCATCGCTCAAGAGGATGGCCGCCGGCGCGCAAGGGGCGGACGTCCTGGTGATGAGCGGCGGCGCCTCGGTGGGCGAACACGACCTCGTGCGTCGGGTGCTGGGCGAAGAAGGGCTGGAGCTCGACTTCTGGCGGATCGCCATGCGGCCGGGCAAACCGTTGATGTTCGGCCGGCTCAAGGGAACGCCGGTGCTGGGGCTGCCGGGCAATCCCGTCTCCTCTCTCGTCTGTGGCCTCGTCTTCCTGCGCCCGGCCCTCGAGGTCATGCTGGGCGTCGTCGCGGGTGAAAGGCCTGCGGCCACCGCCCTTCTCGCCCGCGACCTCGGCGCCAACGACGATCGCCAAGACTATCTGAGAGCCACGCTCTCGTACGACGAAGCCGGCAGTCCCGTGGCCACCCCGTTCGCGAAGCAGGACAGCTCGATGCTGTCCCGCCTCGCCGCGTCCGACTGCCTGGTCATCCGCCCGCCGTTTGCTCCGCCGGCAAAGGCCGGCGACCGCGTCACCGTCATTCCCCTGTGAGCGCCTTGGTCCGGGCGCCCGACGGCACGCCCCTGAGAGAAGGCTTGACGGATGATCGGAACCAAACTAGAACATGTGGTCGCAGTTTCGGTTTTGTTCTATACCCAGTGGGTTGCCGCCATGCTGACGCAGAAGCAGCACGAGTTGTTGACATACATTCACCGCCGGCTCCAAGCGGACGGCGTTTCGCCCTCGTTCGACGAGATGAAGGACGCGTTGGGGCTGCGCTCGAAGTCGGGCATCCACCGCTTGATCACCGCCCTTGAGGAACGCAGCTTCATCCGGCGCTTGCCGCACCGCGCGCGGGCACTCGAGGTGCTCAAGCTCCCCCAGCAGTCGACGCCGGCGTCACGGGCGGGCGGTTTCGCGCCGAGCGTGGTGCAGGGCCGCTTCAAGGGGCCGCTTTCCGGGCTTCCCGTCACCCAGGCCGACAACACGGTCGAGTTGCCGCTCTACGGGCGGATCGCCGCAGGCACCCCGATCGAGGCCCTGCGCGATCCGTCCACCACGGTCGAGGTGGCCACGAGGATGCTGGGCAGGGGCGAGCATTTCGCCCTCGAGGTGGCCGGCGATTCGATGATCGAGGCGGGCATCCTCGACGGCGATATCGCGGTCATCCAGCGCTGCGACACCGCCGACAACGGCGCCATCGTCGTCGCCCTCGTCGATGACCAAGAGGCCACGCTCAAGCGGTTGCGCCGCAAAGGCGACTCGATCGCCCTGGAACCCGGCAACCCGGCGTATGAGACCCGCATCTTCGGGCCCGACCGCGTCAAGGTTCAGGGCCGCCTGATCGCCCTCATCCGCCGCTACTGAGAGTGCGCGTGGGGGGCTGAAACCGAGGACCCTTTCCCCAATCCGGGGCGGGACGGGGGACGGCGGCGCGTCGGCCGCCTCCCGCGTTGTTGGCTGACAAGCGATCCGTTCCTGGGACACCCCTCGCGGCCGTTCTTCCTCTAACTCACTCTAACTCAACCTTCAGCGCCGCCGTCGCCACGGTTTCCGGCCCCTGTCCAGGACCCAAGGGCGGCGTCCACGACTTTCGGCGACGCTCACGGCATGCACGCCGTCCGCGCTGAGCCACAGGGCGTGGGCGCCTTCGCGCCAGAGATCGAAGCGGTCGATCACGACGCGGGCGGAAGGGCACTTCCACCGCACCGGCTCGAGGCTCACGACTACCGTTGCGATCCGGCAGTCCTCGACAAGAGCGCGCCCATCGCGGACCAAGGCCGCCACCTGGCCGCGGAGCCGGTAGATACAGCCCAGGGTGTCACAGCTCAGGCGAGGGTCGTCACCGTCCTCGCCCGGCCACGGGGCCGCGTCTTCCTGGCCCTCGCGCCGGAGCCAGGTTTCACCCGCGAACCGGCCCGCCCGGCGCGAGGACAGCGCGAGCTCGCCCGAGGCCGTGCGGACCGCGAAAAGCTTGCCGTTGCCGTCCACCAGCACGTCGGGGCCCCGGCCGAGCGGCACCGTCATGAGCCCTCCGGCAACCGCCAGGAGCCCCAGCCAGCGCCAGGGCCGCCGCCAGAGGCACAGCCACAGCCCGCCAACGGCCACGGCGGCGAGCGCGAGGCCCGGCATGGCCGGGACAAGCACCACCGCTCGCGGCCAGGCGGCCACCGTTTCGGCGATCGCGATCACCGCCCGGATCCCCCACCCCATAGGGGCGAGCGCGACCACTTCAAGTCCAAAGGGCATGAGCAGGAGAGCGACGAGCCCCCAGGGCATGATCCACAGCCCGGTGATCGGCACCGCCAGGAGGTTGCCCGCCAGCCCGTAGATGGCGAAGCGGTTGAAGTGGTAGACGACGAACGGGGCGGTGGCGAGGCTGGCGACGAGCGTGGTCAGCCCGACCCCGGTGAAGTACATGAGCCCACGCTTAAACCAGTTCGCTTCCCTCCACCAGGCGGGCAGCAGGTCGTACCGAACCGATTCCCAGACGGCCACAAGGGCGATCACCGCGGCAAACGACATCTGAAAGCTCGGACCCAAGAGGCTCTCGGGCGCGAGAAGGAGGACCGCCACCGCCGCCCAGGCGACGAGCCGCATCGACACCGCGGTGCGGTCGAGCATGACCGCGACGAGCACGAGTCCAACCATGAGGAAGGCCCTTCGGGTCGGGACCGTGGCCCCTGAAAGCAAGAGGTAGCCCAGGGCCGCGACTAGCGCCACGACGGCCGCCCACTTCTTGATCGGATAGCGCAGCGCGACCCTTTCCCACAGGGCGAGGCCACCACGCACGGCAAAGAACACGAAGCCGGCGACGAGCCCGAGGTGGAGCCCGGAGATGGCGAGCAAGTGGGCGAGACCGGCGCTACGGATGGCGGTAAGCACCGGTCTGGGGATGGCGCCCCGCTCGCCCGTGAGAAGCGCCGCCGCCACCGCCCCCTCTGGCGCCACCGCGCCCTCCGGCGCCTCGAACGCCGCCATGATCCGCGTGGTGACGCGATGGCGCAGGCCGTCCAGGGCTATCCGCCAGGAGAAGCCCTCCCCTTCCTTGGACGGCAGCTCGCGCACGGAGCCGAGCGCGTACCCGACCGCGCCGAGGCGCTGAAAGTAGGCCTGCCGGGCGAAGTCGAACGCCCCCGGCGCGGCCGGACCGGGGGGCGGGGAAAGGACGGCCCTCGCCTCCAGCCGCCGCCCCGGAGGGACGATGTCGCTGTCGGAGCGAACGGTGATCCGCACGCGCGCTGGGGTTGTCGCCTCGGGAAGATCGCCGATGAGCACGTCCTCCAGCACCAGCCGCAGTCCCCCCTCCGCGCGGGAATGGATCTCCGCCACCCGCCCCGTCACGGTCACCGGACCCAGCCGGCGCTCGAGCACAGGGGCCTCCGCCAAATGGGTCCTGAGCTGGGCCACGGCGAAGCCCAGCATGACCGTCGCGGCGGCCAGGACGGTCAGCGCGATCGGAGCACGGCGACGGCCGACCCAGGCGCCCCAAACGGCGACACCGAGCGCGACCGCACCGGTCCAGGCGGGCGGCTCGGCCGGAACCAGAAAGTAAGCCGCGACGCCAAGGCCTACACCCACCGGCAGCCACAGCAGCCAGCGCTCGCGCTCGGCAAGCAAAAGGGCGGCCAGGCGGTCCACGACCGCCCGGGTAAGGGCGTCCCTGCCCGCTACGGCCACGTCCCGGGCCTCGGGCATTCCCGTGGATGCGCCAGCCAGCGCCCGGCCGGCGCCCTGCAGGATCTGCCGTCTCTTCCAGCGGCGACCGCAGTCAACGATCAGGCCTCCTAGCGACATTTTGCCTCTGCGGCGAATCTAGCGTGCGGCGCACCGATAGCGAAGCGTCCGAGGACCCTGAACGTCTTGACTGCGAACCGTTTGTCACGACTTATGTCGCGTCAGTCACCGCCTGCGGCGACGAGCATGAAAGCGGTCTCATCCCTACGTGAGGCCGGCGCCCTCTTGCCGGATGCCATCGCGGGCAAGGCGAGGCTCGCGCCTTCCCGCCGGGGAGAGAGGTCATGACGGTCGTTACCCGCTTCGCCCCGTCGCCCACCGGCTTCCTCCATATCGGAGGCGCCCGCACGGCGCTCTTCAACTGGCTCTATGCCCACCACCATGAGGGCCGGTTCCTCCTCAGGATCGAGGACACGGATCGGGCCCGGTCCACGCCCGAGGCGGTGGCCGCGATCTTGGACGGGCTCGCCTGGCTCGGCCTTGAGTGGGACGGCGAACCGCTCTATCAGTCGACGCGCGCGGAGCGCCATGCCGCCGTCGCCCGTCGGCTGCTCGAGGACGGCAAGGCCTACTACTGCTTCTGCACGCCCGAGGAGCTCGCCGAGATGCGCGAGCAGGCCAGGGCGGAGGGACGGCCGACGAGCTACGACGGGCGCTGGCGCGATCGGGACCCCTCGGAGGCGCCCCCGGGACTTTCGCCGGTCATCCGGTTCAAGGCCCCTCGCGAGGGAGAGACCGTGATCCAGGACGCGGTCCAGGGGGAGGTGCGAATCGCCAACGAGCAACTCGACGACATGGTCCTCCTGCGCGCCGACGGCACGGCAACCTACATGCTGGCGGTGGTCGTGGACGACCACGACATAGGCGTCACCCACGTCATTCGAGGCGACGACCATCTCGTCAACGCCGCCCGGCAGAGCCAGCTGTTCCACGCCCTCGGCTGGGAGGTGCCCACATTCGCGCACATCCCCCTCATTCACGGCCCCGACGGCACCAGGCTGTCGAAACGTCACGGCGCCCTGGCGCTCGAGGCCTACCCCGAGATGGGCATCTTGCCCGAGGCCATGCGCAACTACCTCCTGCGCTTGGGGTGGAGTCACGGCGACCACGAGGTCATCTCGACCGAGCAGGCGATCGCGTGGTTCGATCTGGATGGCGTCGGCCGCGCCGCGGCGCGCTTCGACCTCGACAAGCTCACCGGGCTCAACGCCCATTATCTCCGCCAGGCCGATGACGAACGGCTCGCCGCGTTGGTCACGGAGCGCCTGGAGGCCCGGCTCGGACGGGCGCTCGACGCCGGCGAGAGGGATCGAGTGCATCGGGGAATGCCGGGTCTGAAGCAACGCGCAAAGACCGTTCACGAACTTGCTAACAAGGCATACTTTTATGTCGCTGACCGACCGCTCAAACCGGACGATAAGGCGGTGGCTCTCCTGGATGCGGGCGGCCGGGACGTGGTCGCGCGCGTGGCGGCCGAGCTCGCCGCCCTCGAAAGCTGGACGCCTGAGGCCCTGGAGCGGGTGGTGCGCGGCCGCGCGGCCAAGGAAGGGGTGAAACTGATCAAGGTCGCCCAACCCTTGCGCGCCGCGCTGACGGGGACCACCGTCTCTCCCGGCATCTTCGAGGTCATGGCGGTTCTCGGCCACGAGGAGACGCTGGCAAGACTCAAGGACGTCCAGTCGTGATCCTCGGCGCCTGTGGGCGCGAATTGCCAAGGTGTGCCCCTAGGCGTATTTTACTATCTTACGACGCAGACGAGCGAAGCGCCGCCGCCTTTTCATCATCGTCAGCGGGGTACATCAAATGCCCAGGAAGTCGCGGCCGAAGACCGGCGTGACGGCCGACCACAGCATCGTGCTGCTCGACGAAGGCCCTCGGCGAAACAGATCGGAGCCTCTTCCCGTGCTCGCCGGGACGATGGGGCCCAACGTGATCGACATCCGGAAGCTCTTTGCCAAGACCGGATATTTCACTTACGACCCCGGCTATATGGCGACTGCCAGCTGCCAGTCGAAGATCACGTACATCGACGGGGACAGAGGGATGCTCCTCTACCGCGGCTACCCCATCGAGGAGCTCGCGGAGCACAGCGATTTCATGGAGACCTCTCACCTCCTACTCTTCGGCGAGCTTCCCACCCCGGAGCAGAAGAGCAGGTTCGTGCACGACGTCACCTACCACACCATGGTGCACGAGCAACTCACCTACCTGTTCCGGGGCTTCCGGCGCGACGCACACCCGATGGCGGTGATGGTCGGCGTGGTGGGCGCCTTATCCGCCTTCTATCACGACAGTCTCGATATCAACGACCCTCACGAGCGGACGATCGCCTCCTACCGGCTCATCGCGAAGATGCCCACCATCGCCGGCATGGCCTACAAGTATTCGGTCGGCCAGCCCTTCATCTACCCCCGGAACGACCTCAGCTATCCCGAGAACTTCCTCCACATGATGTTCGCGGTCCCCTGCGAACCTTACAAGGTCAATCCGGTGCTCGCGCGGGCCATGGACCGCATCCTCATCCTCCACGCCGACCACGAGCAGAACGCGTCCACGTCCACGGTGCGGCTGACTGGGTCTTCGGGAGCCAACCCGTTTGCCTGCGTTGCGGCGGGGATCGCCACGCTGTGGGGCCCCGCCCACGGCGGCGCCAACGAGGCGGTGGTCAACATGCTGGAGGAGATCGGTTCGGCGAACCGCATTCCCGAATACATCGCCCGGGCGAAGGACAAGAAGGACCCCTTCCGCCTGATGGGTTTCGGCCATCGGATCTATAAGAACTATGACCCGCGCGCCAAGGTGATGCGCAGCACCTGTCACGAGGTGCTCGACGAGCTCGGGGTGAAGGACGAGCCGCTCTTGAAGATCGCGATGGAGCTCGAGCGCATCGCGCTCGACGACCCTTACTTCATCGAGCGGAAGCTTTACCCCAACGTCGACTTCTACTCCGGCATCATCCTGCGCGCGATGGGGATCCCGAGACGCCTGTTCACCGCGGTGTTCGCGGTGGCGCGGACGGTGGGCTGGGTGGCCCAGTGGAACGAGATGGTCGAGGATCCGTCTCAGAAGATCGGACGACCTCGCCAGCTTTACACGGGCCCGGGGCCGCGGCCGTACCGACCTCTCCACCAGCGTGGCTAGAAGCCGGGGCCTGACGGCGCCGGGCGCACCGAATCCTCGCAACGAGGCGTCGCGCGGTTCCTGGTCGCCAGCAACGACAATCCGCCGCCGCTCGCTAGGATGGCCCTGGCGCTCAGGCTCGCGGCCGCAGGGCTCCTCCGTGCCCTGGCCGTCGACCTGGCCTTCGGCTACCCCTTCTGGATGAGCTCGATCTTGTAGCCGTCCGGATCCTCGACGAAGGCGATAACGCTGCCGCCGTGTTTCATGGGGCCGGGAGGCCGGGGGATCTTCGCGCCTTGCCTGGCCAGCCCCTCGCACGTCTTGTAAACGTCGGGCACCCCGATCGCCAGGTGGCCAAAGCCGTCGCCGATCTCATAGGGGTCGTTCTGCCCCCAGTTGTAAGTGAGCTCGATGACCGCGTTCTTGTCCTCATCCCCGTAGCCCACGAAGGCGAGGGTGAACTCGCCGGACGGATAGTCCTTCCGGCTTAACAGCTTCATGCCCAGCAAGCGGGTGTAGAAGTCGATGGACGTCTCCAGGTCGCGGACCCGGATCATGGTGTGAAGAAGTCGGTACCTGTCCTCATCGCCGCTCATTTCATTCTCCTGGCTCTCGGGGGCCACCTCATCTCTCCCGGCGTCGGCGCGGCCCTTCGGCGATTACCTTGAGGATCACGTCGGCCGCGCGCTCGCTCGGCGCCGGCCCGCCGAGGCCGAGCTCCCGCACGACCCGTCGCGTCTCGGCCGTCTGGCCGGCCCGCGCCGAGCCGTCGGCGAGCAATGTCCCCACCGCCTCCGCCAAGGCTTCGGGCCGGCAGGCCTCCTGGAGAGCTTCCGGGATGACGGCCCGCCCGGCCATGACGTTGACGACACAGATATATGGGATCAGGAGCATGCGCCGGGCGAGCCAAGCGGTCAACGGGCTCGTCTTATAGGTGATCAACATCGGCACGCCGGCGCTAGCAAGCTCGAGATGCACGCTTCCCGACGCCGCAAGCGCAGCCCAAGACGCGGCAAAGGCGTCGTATTTCTCCTCTGGCCCGGTTACAACCGTGACCGGCAGCGGCCAATGGGCGGCCGCGGCTGCCACTCGCTCGGCGACCGGCGGCAGCGTGGGGACCACGGCCCGGAGCCCAGGGAAAGGGTTCGCCAGGATCCGGAATGTCTGGTCGAACACGGGCAGGAGGCGTGAGACCTCGCTGTGGCGGCTGCCCGGCAGCACGCACAGCAGGGGTTCGTCGGAGCCGATCCCGTGCCGGGCCCGGAAGGCGGGCCCGTCGCCGCCGTCGGCCCCCAGCTCCACCACGGGGTGCCCGATGAAGGTGCTAGGGAGCCCCACCTCGTCAAAGTAGGGCTTCTCGAACGGGTAGATGAGGAGAAGGTGGTCCAGGTACCGGGCGATGGCGGCGGCGCGCCAGGGCCAGTATGCCCACACCGTCGGCGCCACGTAATGGATGAGGGGGATCCCCTCTCCTTTGAGGCGCTTACCGACGCGGGACGAGAAGCTGGGCGCGTCGATGGTGACCACGGCCTCGGGTCTGAGATGGCGGGCCTTCGCCACGGTTTCACTCAGCCGCAGGAGCAGCCGCGGGATCCGCGGAACCACTTCCGCCAGCCCCATCACCGCCAAGTCGCGCATGGGATAAAGGCTTTCCAGGCCTCCCGCGGCCATTCGCTCCCCGCCGACCCCGGCAAAGCGGGCGGTCCCCCCGGTGCGTCCCTTGAGGGCGGCCATGAGCCGTCCCCCGAGGGCGTCGCCGGAGGGCTCGCCGGCGACGAGGAAGATCAGCGGCCCGCGGGAGGCGGTCAATCGGGGTCCGGCACCGGGATGCCGACGACGAAGAGGTCGCACCTGTCCGCCGCCTCGGCCACCGCGGCGCGGTCGAGGACAAGGGTCGCGCCCGCCTCCACCGCGATACCCCGAAGGCCGGCCTCGGCGGAAGCGGTCACCGTCCTCGGCCCGATCGTGGGCAGGTCGGCGCGAGGTTCTTGACCCGGCTTCTTGACCTTTACCAGCACCCCGCCCGGGCCATTCCGGCGCAGCCTGCCGCAGCGCGCGAGCAGGGCATCCGTCCCCTCCATCGCCTCGACGCCCAGCACCACCCCCTGCTGCACGACCACCGCCTGTCCGACGTCCAGTGCGCCGAGCGCTCGGGCGATCCGGCTGCCGACTGCGATATCGGCTTCCGCCTCCCCGTCGGGCACCAGCTTGCCGAGGGGACCGGGCGCGACCAGGAGCCGGGTCAGGATGCTGTCGACACCCACCACGCGGAACCCTTCGCTTTCCAGCTCGGCGACGATGAGCGAAAGGATGCGGTCGTCGCCGAGCACACCCTTCCCCAGCTTGGCGAGCAGTTTGAGCGCCCGCGCCTCGGGTGCGAGGGAAGCGAGCGAGGGGCGGGGAACCGGACCCGCGAGCACGACCTCCTCCACCGCGGCCTTGCGGAGCAGGCGGATCGTGCGCCCCACCGCCCCGAGGCGAACCCAGGCATGGGGGCCGTCGGCGATCGGGTTCGGGTCGGTGGCCCCTTCGAAGGCGACGACGAAGAACTCCCGCCCCGTCTCGCGACAGGCGGCGACCAGCTGTCCTGGCAGCGGTCCGCCGCCGGCCAAGACCCCTAGCTTACGCGGCACGATCCACTTTCGGCTGGCACACGGCCCGGGAGCTGTCGAAGCGGATGAAGTTGACGATGTCCATGACGGGCTCGTTGTCCCTGTATATCTCCGCGACGTCCGCGAGCCGCTCCGCCACCGTGCCTTCCTGCGCGAAGAGCAGGCGGTAGGCGGTCCTGAGAGCGTGGATCTCCTCCCGGCCGAAGCCCCGCCGCTTGAGCCCGATGATATTGAGGCCACAGAGATGCGCGCGGTCGCCCATCACCGACCCATAAGGGATGACGTCGTGCTCCACCCCCGACATGCCCCCGATCATGGCATGCCGCCCGATCCGCACATACTGGTGAACGGCCGCCAGCCCGCCGAGGATCGCCCAGTCGCCCACTTCCACATGCCCGCCGATGGTGGCGTTGTTCGCCATCACGACGTGACTGCCGATGATGCAGTCGTGGGCCACGTGGGAGGCGACCATGAAGAGGCCGTCGTCGCCCACCCGGGTCACCATCCGGCCGCCCCGGGTTCCGGGATTCATTGTGGCGTGCTCGCGGATGATGTTGTTCCGTCCGATAATGAGTGTCGAAGGCTCCCCCTGATACTTGAGATCCTGCGGCGGCAGGCCGATCGAAGCGAAGGGGTAGATCCGGCACTTGGCGCCGATCCGGGTCCGGCCGCCCACCACCACGTGCGCTTCGAGCCGGACCCCCGGGCCAAGCTCCACCTCGGGGCCGACGCAGCAGTAGGGGCCGACCTCGACGCCATCGGCCAACGTGGCCCCGGGCTCGACGATGGCGGTCGGATGGACGCTCGGCATCTAGGCGTCGAGGATCATGGCGGCGAAGGTGGCCTCGGCCACAAGCGTGCCGTCGACTTTCGCCTCGGAGCTGAACTTCCACACGTTGCCGTGGCGGCGTTCCTTTGTCACGTGGACGTAGAGGGTGTCGCCCGGGACCACCGGCTTGCGGAATCGGGCCGAGTCCACGGCCATGAAGTACACGAGCCTGCCCTCCGCCTCGGCCCCGAGACTACGCATGACCAGAACGGCGGCCGACTGCGCCATCGATTCGATGATCAGCACGCCGGGCATCACCGGGTGGTTGGGGAAATGGCCCTGGAAGTGAGGCTCGTTGATCGTGACGTTCTTGATGCCGGTGGCCCTGACGTCAGGGACGATGTCGACGACCCGATCCACCATCAGGAAGGGATAGCGATGCGGAATCATCTCCATGACGCGCTCGATCTCCAGCGAGTCTGCAGTGTCGCGCTCGACCACCCTCTTCATCACCTCTTGACCTTCCGTTTTCCGACTAGAGCAAGCCATGCGGCTTGGCGGCGCCATTCTTTGATGGCTACCGCGGGGCTCCCTCCATAGGCTTGGCCGCCGTCCAGATTGTTGTGGACACCAGATTTGGCCGCCAGCATGGCCCGGTCGCCGACGGTGAGATGACCGGCAAGACCCACTTGGCCGCCGAGCACGACGAAGTCGCCAAGCTTGGTGCTGCCCGAAATTCCAACCTGTCCCGAGAGTACGCAGCCGCGACCGAGCTGCACGTTATGCGCAATTTGAACCAAGTTATCAATCATGCAACCCTGCCCGATAATCGTATCAGCGCCGCTACCCCGATCAATCGTCGTATTGGCCCCGACTTCCACGTCGTCATGAAGGATGACCCGCCCGACCTGTGGGATCTTAACATGCCCCTCTTGCCCCGTCGCAAAGCCGAAACCTTCCTGCCCGACGCGCGCGCCGGGATTGATCACGACCCGGTTGCCCACCAAGCAGTAGCTGAGCGAAGCGCAAGCGCCGATCACGCAATCGTCGCCCAAGGTCACCCCGGTGCCGATTACCGCGTTGGGGCCGATATAGCAGCGGGCTCCGATCTCGGTGCCGGGCCTGATGACGGCACCGGGCTCGATCCGGCATCCTTCGCCCAGCTTTGCGGTCAGGTCGACGACCGCGGTCGGGGCGACGCCCGGCTCGAGCGGCGGCGGCGGGTGGAAGGCACGGGCCACCCGGGCGAAGGCGAGATACGGCGTTTCGGTGAAGAGGAGGGCCATCGCGTGAGGCGCCCGGTCCGCGAGATCGGGGTACACGAGACAGGCACCAGCCCCGCTCTTCGCGAACGCCTCGAGGTAGCGCCTGTTGTCGAGAAAGCTCACATGCTCGGACCCGGCCGCGTCCAAGGAGGCCACGTCCACCACCTGCTTTCCACCGTCGGCCCCGGGGGCGAGCCTGGCCTTCGCCACCTCGGCGAGCTGGGCCAGGGTGAAGGGACCCGCGGTCGTGAAGAAGCGGGGATCCGCCACGACTCAGTTCTCGGCTTGAGGCAGTGTCACGCTGGGAACTCGCTCGTTCAGGCGCCTCAAGACCTCTTCGGACAGGTTGAGGGAGTTGTCCGCGAACAGAACGAGGCCGCGGACCAGCACCAAATTGACGCCGCGCTCGCGCGCGAGTTCGCCGATGATAGCAACCATCGCCTCGCGCACCTGCCCCATGCCGACAGCATAGGCGTGGTCCAGCCCCTTCTTCCGCCTCTGGGCGGTTCGCTGCGCCTCGGCCACGCGAGCCTGTAGCTCGCGGCGCTTCTGGGCGAATGCCTCCGAGGAGAGGATAGCCCGCTGGCCGGCCAGATTCTGGTCCGCCGCCCTGAGTTCCGCTTCCCACGCGGCGTGTTCCGCTTGGTACCGCTGACCCTGCTTCTCGATCTGCGCCTGCACGTCCCGGGCGGCGGCGGACCGGC
>JBHICW010000013.1:0-18400 GCA_046759785.1 Alphaproteobacteria bacterium | reverse complement strand
GAACAGGTCATCCGAGCCGCTCGGGCGCAGGAGCTGGGCCTCGTCAGCATGCTCATCGACGACGGAAAGCGGGACCCGGCGGTCATGGCCACGGCGCTCCGTCACTTGCCCCAACAACCGCTCCCGTCGGACGTGGTGATCCCGGGTCTTCTCGACGGTCTCGACAACGTCAACCGGTTGGTCCGCCTGCAGCTCGCCGGCCGGGCCCGCAGGCCGGGGATCGCCATGGCGGCGCAGCGCGGTTGAGCCCAGGCCGTGGCGCAGCGCGTCGCCTTCGTCGTCAAAGGTTACCCGCGCCTTTCCGAAACCTTCATCGCCGAGGAGATCCGGGCGCTGGAGGAGCGCGGGCTCCGGATCACGATCGTGTCGCTGCGCCATCCGACCGACCCGGCGACCCATCCGGTCCACCGGGAGATCCCTGCGCCGGTGCGCTACCTTCCCGAATACCTCTGGCGCGAGCCGGTGCGCGTCTGGCGCGCCTGGCGCGCGGTGCGGCGCCAGCCGGGCTACCGGGCGGCGCTCGGCGTCTGGCTCAAGGACCTCGTGCGCGACCGCACACCCAACCGGTGCCGGCGCTTCGGTCAGGCCCTCGTGCTCGCGCGGGAGTGCGCGGAGGAGGTCGAGCACCTCCACGCCCAATTCCTGCACACGCCCGCCTCGGTCGCCCGCTACGCCAGCCTGATCACCAGGTTGCCGTGGACGTGCTCGGCCCACGCCAAGGACATTTGGACCACCCCGGACTGGGAAAAGGCGGAGAAGCTCGCCTCCTGCCAGTGGGCGGTGACCTGCACGGCGGTGGGCCGCGACCACCTGGCCTCGTTGGCGCCGCCGGGGCGAGTGGCGCTGGTCTATCACGGCCTCGATTTGGCGCGCTTTCCCCCGCCAGGAGAGGCGCGCCCGCCCCGCGACGGGAACGCCCGCGACGACCCCGTGCGGATCCTTTCGGTCGGACGCGCCGTGGCGAAGAAGGGCTACGACGACCTCATTGCCGCCCTGGCCTTGCTCCCCGCGGGGCTCGGGTGGCGCTTCGTCCACATCGGCGGGGGCCCGCTCCTCGACACGCTCAGGCGCCAAGCCAGGGCGGTCGGGCTCGGTGGGCGCGTCACCTGGCTGGGGGCCCAGCCCCAGGAGGTCGTGCTGGACCACTACCGCGCCGCCGACCTCTTCGTGCTGGCCAGCCGCGTGGCCCGCGACGGCGATCGGGACGGCCTTCCGAACGTCCTCATGGAGGCCCAGTCCCAGGGACTCCCCGTTCTCTCCACCCAGGTTTCGGGCGTGCCCGAGCTGATCGAGGACGGAGTGAACGGCTGCCTTGCGGCGCCGGGCGATCGCCCCGCTCTGGCTCACGCCCTCGCGGCGCTGATTACGGATCCCGGTCGCCGCGCGCGACTCGGCCAGGAGGGGATCGCTCGGGTCCACGAGCGCTTCGGGATGGAACGCGGGATCGACCAGCTGGCGGCGAGGTTCGGCCTCGCCGGCTAGCGCTGGGGCGAGGGCCCATGCGGATCGCGTTCTATGCCCCGATGAAGCCGCCGACCGACCCGACGCCCTCCGGCGACCGGCGCATGGCCCGGCTTCTCATCCAGGCGCTCGAGACCGCTGGGCACGAGGTGAGCCTGGCCTCCACCCTCAGAAGCCATGAACGGGACGGGGACGCCGCCCGGCAGATCGCCCTCCGCGCGGCCGGAAAGGCGGAGGCGGCGGGTCTCATTCGGCGCTACCGCGCTCGGGCCAGAGAGGCGAGGCCTGAGGCGTGGTTCACCTACCACCTTTACCACAAGGCGCCCGACTGGTTGGGCCCGCCGGTGAGCCGCGCGCTCAAGATTCCCTACCTCGTCGCCGAGGCGTCGGTCGCACCGAAACAGGTTTCCGGCCGCTGGGCCGAAGGCTACGCGGTGGCCAGGGCCGCCGTCGCCGATGCGGACGCGGTCCTGGCCGTGACCGAGGACGATGCCAACGGGCTCAAGCCGGTCGTGAAGGACCGTCACCGGCTTCTTCACCTTCCTCCCTTCCTCGACCCAAGCCCCTACCGGACCGCACGGGTCGCACGCGGTGACCACCGCGCCCGCCTTGCCGAGCGCTTCGGGCTCGACCCCGAGGCGCCATGGCTGCTTGCCGTCGCCATGATGCGGAAGGAGGACAAGCTTGCATCCTACCGACAGCTCGGGCAGGCGCTCGCCGGCCTAAGCGACCTCAACTGGCGCCTCATCGTGGTCGGCGACGGGCCGGCGCGGCCAGAGGTCGAATCGGCCCTCGCCCCCCTGGGGCCCGACCGCGTGGCCTATGCGGGGCTCGAGCCGACATCCGCGCTGCCCGCCTACTACGCGGCGGCCGACGTCTATGTGTGGCCGGCCGTGAACGAAGCCTACGGCCTGGCCCTGCTCGAAGCGCAGGCAGCGGGCCTTCCCGTCGTGGCGGGCCGGGTGCGCGGGGTGGCTCAAGTTGTGCGCGACGGCGACACCGGCGTCCTCGTGCCGGCGGCCGCGGTGGACGCCCTGGCGGCCGCGCTCCGGCGTCTTCTCGTCGAGCCGGACAGCCGCGCCCGGCTGGGGACGGCGGCCACCGCCCACGTCGAGGCCCGCCACGGTCTCGCCAACGGCGGTGCCGCACTGGCCAAGGCGCTCGAGATCGCGGGAGCGGGGCCGTGACCCTGCTTGCACTCCTCCGTCACGGGGCGACCGTGTGGAACGAAGAGGGGCGAATCCAGGGTCGGCGGGACGGTCCCTTGAGCCAGAGGGGCCGGGCGGTCGTGATCGCTTGGCGGCTGCCAAGGGAGCTCCAGGGCGCCAAATGGTTCGCGAGTCCTCTGCTGCGGGCTTGCGAGACGGCCCGGCTCCTCGGCGTCGGCGCCGTCGCGGTGGACCCCCGGCTGGTGGAGATGGACTGGGGCCGGTGGGAAGGCCGACGCCTCACAGAACTGCGCGAGACCCTGGGCCCCGGGCTCGCGGCCAACGAGGCCAGGGGGCTCGACTTCCGTCCCGACGGCGGGGAGAGTCCCCGTGACGTCCAGTCGCGCCTGCGCCCCTGGCTCACCGAGGTGGCGGCCGGCGCCCGGACCACCGCGGCCGTGACCCATAAGGGGGTGATCCGTGCGGTGTTCGCCCTGGCGACGGATTGGGACATGACCGACAAGCCCCCGGTCAGGCTGGATTGGGCGAGTGTCCACCTCTTCACCGTTGCCGGGGACGGCAAGCCCACGGTGGCCCAGCTCAACATGAGCGTCGAGCGCGCATGAGGAGTCAGCACATCCTGTTGCACGTCCAGCATCTGCTGGGCGTCGGCCACCTCTTCCGGGCCGCGGTGCTGACTCGGGCGCTCGTCGCCGAAGGGCTCGAGGTGACGGTCCTTTCCGGGGGACCGCCCGTCGCGGAGGTCGACTTCGGCGCGGCGGACGTGATTAAGCTCCCGGCTCTTCGCGTGCTGGACGAAACATTCGCCAGCTATGTCGACGACGCCGGTCGGCCCGTCGACGCCGCCTGGGAAGCGCGGCGGCGCGAGCTGGTGCTTGCCACCTTCGCCCGGCTTAAACCGGCGGCGCTGATCGTCGAAATGTTTCCCTTCGGCCGCCGCCGCCTCCGGTTCGAACTCCTCCCCCTGCTCGACGCCGCAGTCAGGGCCGAGCCCCGGCCGGTCGTCGTTTCCTCGGTGCGCGACGTGCTCACCGCGAGGCGGCCGGACCGCATCCGCGAAACAGCAGCGCTCGCCCGCCAATTCTTCGACGCGGTGCTGGTCCATGGCGACCCGACCGTGATCCCTTTCGAGGCCAGTTTCCCCAGAGCAGCCGAGATTGCGGGGAGGCTCCATTACACCGGCTATGTGGCGCCGCCGGCCCCAAGGCGCGGACGCCCCAGTGCCCCGGGGTGGGGCGAGGTCGTGGTATCCGCGGGCGGCGGGGCCGTGGGCGAAGCCCTCCTCCAGGCGGCGTTGGCGGCGCCGTCCCTTTCGGGCCGTGCGCGAGGGCGCCCTTGGCGCCTGCTCGTCGGGCGCAACCTCCCGGACGCACGCCTTGGGGCGATGAGATCCGCGGCGCCGCCAGGCGTGCAGGTGGCACGCAACCGGCCGGATTTCCCCAAGCTGCTGGCGAACTGCGCTGTGTCGGTCTCCCAGGGCGGATATAATACGGTGGTGAACGTGCTGAACGCCCGGGCGCGCGCCGTGATCGTGCCTTTCAGTCGCGCCGGGGAGACGGAACAGCTGCTCAGGGGGGAACGGCTTCGGGAGCTGGGCTTGGCTTGGATCGTGAACGAGGCGAGGTTGAGTCCGACGGCGCTCGCCGCCGCCGTCGACAGGGCGCTAAAGGGGCCCCGGCCGCGGACCATGGGAATCGCCCTCGATGGGGCGGACAAGGCCGCCAAGTTGGTCGCGGCGTGGGCTGCCCGCGGTCATGTGTGACTGGTCGGCGCTCGGCACCGAACTCGACCTATGGGGGGCGGTGGGCCGGACGGCCACTCTGTGGTGGCGTGACGACGACGCCGGCCCGGAGGACCGGGCTCTCGCCCGCCTCCTGGAACTCGGCGCCCGCTTGGGTGTGCCACTCGCCGTGGCGGCGGTGCCGGCTGCGCTGGCGGCTGCGACTGCGGCAAGGCTCCGAGAGGCCGACGGCGTCGACGTCCTCCAGCACGGTTACGCCCACCGCAACCACGCCCGCCCAGGAGAGCGCAAGAACGAATTCGGCGACCACCGCCCGCTCGAGGACATGCTCGGGGAGATCAAGGCCGGTCGGACGCGGCTCACCGAGCGGCTCGGCGGGCTTGCCCTTCCCGTCTTCGTGCCTCCTTGGAACCGGATGTCCGACCAGCTGCTTGTCGGATTTGGGCCTGCAGGGCTCACGGGACTTTCGGCCCTCGGGCCCCGGCCTCGCGCCATCCCGGTGGACGGGCCCAAGCAGGTCAACGTGCATGTGGATCTTGTCGCCTGGCGGAACGGGCGGCGGTTCGTGGGGACCGCGGCGGCGCTCGAGGCGACGATCGGTCACCTGCGCGCGCGTCGGGAAGGCCGCGAGGATCGCGTCGATCCGGAGGAGCCTACGGGGCTGCTCACCCACCACATGGTCCAGGACGAGGCGGCCTGGGCTTACGTGGCCCGGTTCATCGAGACGACCCGGGACCACCCGGCGGTTCGCTGGGTGAGCGCCCGCGACGCCTTCGGCCTCCCATGACAAGCCGCCACCGCTACCCTGTGCGGGCGCTTGCCGCCGACTACGCCCGGGCGGCATTGGGGCTCGCGCTCACCGCCGGGCCGCTGGTGCTGGTGGAACCCGCACCCGGCATGGCGTACATCCTGGGTGGGCTCGGCACCCTCTTCTTCCTCTACGGCGTGCGGACCGTGCTGCGCCACGTGACCCGGATCCAGCTCTTCGAGGAGGAAATCCGCGCCGTGAGTCTGTGGCCCGTCGTGGTGCGCTGGCAGGACTTGAGTGGGATGTCGCTCGCCTACTACTCGACCCGCCGGGACCGATCCCAAGGCTGGATGCAGCTCCGTCTCAAAGGTGGCGGGCGGACGCTCGGCCTCGACTCCACGATCGAGGGATTCGAGGACATCGCGGACCGGGCGTTCCGGGCCGCTCGGGGCAACCGGGTGGAGCTGAATGGCCGGACGCTTGAGAACCTTGCCGCTCTGGGCATCGGCGACCCGGTGCAGGCGGCGGCCGGGGGCCCCCAATGAGCGACCTGCTCGAAGTCCGTGACCTCAAGGTCCAGTTCTTCGTTGCGGGCGCGCCCGTCACCGTCGTGCACGGGGTGTCCTTCCGGATCCGCCAGGGGACGACGGTGGCGCTGGTGGGCGAGTCCGGCTCGGGCAAGTCGGTGATCGCCCAGAGCATCATGCGGATCCTTCCCAGCGCGGGCCGCATTGTCGGCGGCAACATCCTCTTCGCGGACCCGGACAAGCCGGGAAACGTGGTCGACCTCGTCCGGCTCGCCCCTGAAAGTCGGGCGATGCGGATGATCCGCGGCGGACGCATCTCGATCGTCTTTCAAGAGCCCATGACCTCGCTGTCGCCTCTGCACACCATCGGCGATCAGGTGAGCGAGGCGCTTCATCTCCACCGCCGGGTCGACCGGCGCACCGGATGGAAACTCACCGCCGAGATGCTTCGCATGGTCGGGTTTCCCGACCCGGCGAAGGCGCTCAAGTGCTATCCGTTCGAGCTCTCGGGCGGGCTCAGGCAGAGGGCGATGATCGCCATGGCGCTCGTCTGCCGACCCGCGCTTCTCATCGCCGACGAGCCTACCACCGCCCTCGACGTCACCATCCAGGCGCAGATCCTGAAGTTGCTCACCGACCTCCAGGGCGAGCTCGAGATGACGGTGTTGATGATCACCCATGATCTGGGGGTCGTTGCCAACCTGGCCCAGGAGGTCGTCGTCATCTACCGGGGCAAGGTCATGGAAGCGGCGGCGCTCGACGACATCTTCCGGCGGCCGGCGCACCCTTACCTCAAGGCGCTCCTTCGGGCCGTGCCGCGGTTTGCCATGGCACCCGGAGAACGACTGGTCCCCGTCCGCGAGGTGGCCATCGACCACAGGGCGCTTACGGCGCGGGCCCGCCCCTGGCCCGAGGACGCCGACAAGGCGGGGCCCCTCCTCAGCGTTCGCGGCCTTACCAAGACCTTCGTGATCCGGAAGAGCGGCCTCTTAGGTGCCAAGGCCGGAAGCCGCCACGTGGCCGTGGAGGACGTGAGTTTCGACATCCATCGAGGGGAGTGTCTCGGGCTCGTCGGCGAGTCGGGAAGCGGCAAGTCGACCACCGGCAAGTTAATTATGCGGGCGCTCACCCCCGATTCGGGCGAGGTTCTGTGCAATGACCGGGGCCGGGTCATCGATGTGCTGGCGCTGTCCGGGCACGAGCTGCTGGCCTTCCGGCGCAGGGTCCAGTTCATGTTTCAGGACCCGTTTGGCTCGCTTGACCCCCGCATGACCGTGCTCGACATTATCGGCGAACCGTTGGTCATTCACAGGATCGGAACCCAGGAGGAACGGGCAGAGCGCGTGAAGGAGCTGATGCGGCTGGTCGGGCTCGACCTACGCCATCTGCAGCGCTATCCACACTGCTTCTCCGCCGGACAGCGTCAGCGGATCGGTATCGCCCGGGCCCTCGCCCTTGAGCCCGACTTGCTTATTTGCGACGAGCCGGTTTCGGCGCTGGACGTCTCGATCCAGGCGCAGGTCCTGAACCTCTTGAAGGACCTGCAGCAGGAGCTGGGGCTCACGTATCTCTTCATCTCGCACAACCTAGCCGTCGTCGACTACATGTCCGGCCGGATCGCGGTGATGTGCGCCGGCCGCCTCGTCGAAGTGGCGCCCCGCGCCCTCCTGTTCCGCAACCCGGTGCATCCTTACACCAAGGCACTCCTGGCTGCGATTCCGGAACCGAACCCCGACCGGCGGCTCGATCTTTCGGCGCTGATGGCGGGACGCGCCTCGGACCCCGCGGCCTGGCCGCCGCCCTTCCGGGTCGACGGGAGCACCCGCACACGCCTCGTGGACCTGGGCGACGGGCACTTCGTCCGCGCCGAGGACTCCGCGGCGCCAGAGTCCCTCTCATGCGCGGCGTCCTGAGAGGGCTCGCCCGGGCGGGTGCACTCGTGGGGTTCGTCGCCCTGCTTTACGGCGGCGCCAAGGCCGAACCCCTGCCGCTCCGGGAGACGCCGATGTTCGCCGCCGACGTCGCCGCCGGCCGCCTGCCGCCCGTCGCCCAACGCGTGCCCGCGAATCCGCTCGTCGTGCCGACGACCGATCATCGCAGGCCGGGTCGCCACGGCGGCGACTGGCACATGCTGATCGGGCGGGCCAAGGACGTCAAGCTACTGGTGGTTTACGGCTATGCGCGGCTCGCTCGCTACGACGAGAACCTCGACCTCGTTGCCGACCTCCTCGCGAAGGCAGAGGTGAAGGAGGGGCGGGTGTTCACCTTCACCCTGCGCAAGGGTCACAAATGGTCCGACGGCCAGCCCTTCACCAGCGAGGACTTCCGGTACTACTGGGAGGACGTGGCCAACAACCCGATGCTCTCCCCCGCCGGGCCTCCGAAGGTGACGCTGGTGGACGGAGAGCCGCCCAGGTTCGAAATGATCGACGAGATCACGGTCCGCTACAGCTGGTCCCGGCCCAACCCGTTCTTCCTGCCAGTGCTGGCCGGCGCGGCGCCGCTGTTCCTTTACCGCCCGGCGCACTACCTCAAGCGGTTCCACCAGGCCTACACCGACGCGGAAGAACTCGCGAGCATGGTCGAGGCGGCGGGGAAGAGGAACTGGGCCGCGCTCCACAACAGCCTCGACAACATGTACCGCTTCGACAACCCGGACCTGCCTACCTTGCAGCCGTGGGTGATCGCGACCAGGGCGCCTGCCAAGCGCTTCGTCGGGGTTCGCAACCCTTACTTCCACCGGATCGACGAGGCGGGTCGGCAGCTTCCCTATATCGATCGGGTGCTCTTGGAATTGACCAGCAACAAGCTGATCGCGGCGAAGGCGGGCTCGGGAGAGGCCGACCTCCAGGCCCGCGGGCTTGCCTTCAACAATTATACGTTCCTGAAGGAAGGTGAGACCCGCCACGAGTACACGGTCCGCCTCTGGCGCACCGTGCGGGGAGCCCACCTCGCCCTTTACCCCAACCTCAACATCGTCGATCCCGTCTGGCGCGGGCTGCTGCGCGACGTCCGCTTCCGTCGGGCGCTGTCGCTCGCCATCGACCGGCACGAGATCAACGAGGTCATTTATTACGGCCTCGCAATCGAGGGTAACAACACCGTCCTGCCGATGAGCCCCCTTTACAGGCCCGAGTACCGGGAGGCGTGGGCCGCATACGACCCGGCGCGGGCGAACGCGCTGCTCGACGACATCGGCCTCTCCGAACGGGATGACCGCGGTATTCGCGTTCTCCCCGACGGCCGTCGCCTCGACATCATCGTCGAGACGGCGGGCGAGGACACCGAGCAGACCGACGTCCTGGAACTCGTCCACGACAGCTGGCTCAACGTGGGGATCAAGCTCTACACCAAGCCCCTGCAGCGGGAGGTGTTCCGCAACCGGATCTTCGCGGGCGAGACGGTCATGTCCATCTGGTTCGGGTATGAGAACGGGATTCCCACGCCGGGGACGAGCCCTGCCGAGTTCGCGCCCACGACCCAACAGGGATATCACTGGCCCAAATGGGGCCAGTATTACGAGACGGGCGGCCGCTCGGGCGAGGCGGTCGACCTTGCTCCGGCCCGCGAGCTCCTGGCGCTCAACGAGGCCTGGGGCGCCGCCACGCGCGCCGAGCGCGAGGCCATCTGGCACCGTATGCTGGAAATCCATCGGGATCAGGTCTTCACGATCGGCCTCATCGGCGGCGTGCTGCAGCCCGTGGTCGTCGACAACCGGCTCAGAAACGTGCCCAAGGAGGGTATCTACAACTGGAATCCCGGCGCCCATTTCGGGATCTACTGGCCCGACACCTTCTGGTTCGATTCCGGCGCGGCGGACGGAACCGGGTAGGGAGGGCGCAATGCTGACCTACGTCGTCGACCGCCTTCTCATCATGATCCCGACCCTCCTCGGGATCAGCTTAGTCACCTTCATCATCATCCAGCTTCCCCCCGGCGACTACCTCACCACCTACATCGCCGAGCTCCAGGCCCAGGGCGAGCGGGTCGCGGAGGAAAAGATCGCCTTCCTCCGCGAGCAGTACGGGCTCGATCAGCCTCTCCACGAACAGTACCTGCTGTGGATCGCCGGCATGCTGCAAGGCGACTTAGGTTATTCCTTCGAGTTCAACCTGCCCGTGAGCGAGGTCGTGGGTGACCGGCTGCTGTTGAGCTTTATCGTCTCGTTCTCGACCATCGTCTTCACTTGGCTGGTGGCGTTCCCGATCGGGGTCTACTCGGCGACCCACCAGTACAGTTGGGGTGACCACTGCCTCACCTTCGTCGGCTTCCTCGGGCTCGCCACGCCGAACTTCCTGCTGGCGCTCGTCCTCCTCTACGTCGCGAACGTCGTCTTCGGGACCTCGATCGGGGGGCTGATGGAGCCGCAGTACCTCGACCAGCCCTGGAGCTGGGAGAAGTTCCTTTCCGTCCTCGAACACCTGTGGATCCCGGTGATCGTGATCGGAACCTCGGGGACCGCCGGGATGATCCGACGGCTCAGGGCGAACCTTTTGGACGAGCTGCAGAAACAGTACGTGGTGACGGCCCGGGCCAAGGGGCTGCCGCCCTTGCGGTTGCTGTGCAAGTACCCCCTTCGGATGGCGCTCAACCCGTTCATCGCCGATATCGGCAACCTCCTGCCCCAGGTGATCTCGGGCGCGGCGATCGTCTCGGTCGTGCTCTCGCTGCCAACCACCGGGCCGATGCTCCTCAATGCGTTGCGCTCGCAGGACATGTATCTCGCGGGCTCGTTTCTCATGTTCCTGGCGCTGCTCACCGTGATCGGCGTGCTGCTTTCGGACCTCGCGCTCGCCGTGCTCGACCCGCGAATCCGCTTCCAGAGAGGGCTTTCACGCTGATGAGCGAGAAACCGTCCGCAGCCTCGATCGAGCACTTCGCCTCGTCTGAGCCGTTCGACCCCGAGGCGGCGGAGGCGATGACGCCCGAGCAGGAACGGTTCTACATGGCCTCCCAGTGGCGGCTCATGTGGTACAAGCTGCGCCGCCACCGGCTGGCCGTGGCCTCCGGGGTCGTGCTGATCCTGATGTACTTTTCGATCCTCGTCTCGGAGGTGCTGGCCCCCTACAACCTTCACAGCCGAAACACCGACTTCATCTACGCCCCGCCGCAGCCGTTCCACCTCTTCCACGAGGGAAGGTTCATCGGCCCGTTCGTCTATGGCTTCAGCTACCGGCTCAACATGGAGAACCTGCGGCGCGAGTACACGCTCGACAGGGGCGACATCCAGCCGCTGAGGTTCTTCTGCCTGGGCGACGCTTACGAGTTCTGGGGGTTCTTGCCTGCCCGCTTCCACCTCTTGTGCCCGGCCGAGAACGGCACCCTGTTCCTCCTCGGCACCGACCGGTTGGGCCGCGACGTGCTCTCCCGCATCCTTTACGGAGCCCGGATCTCCCTCACCGTAGGACTCGTCGGCATCACCATCAGCTTCACGCTGGGGATCGTGCTGGGGGGCCTTTCGGGCTATTACGGCGGCTGGATCGACAGCCTTATCCAACGGCTCATCGAGGTCATCCGCTCCTTTCCGGAGCTTCCTCTGTGGATGGCGCTGTCGGCAGCCCTGCCGGTGACGTGGAACCCGGTGCTGATCTTCCTCGGCATCACCGTGATCCTCGGCCTCTTCGACTGGACCGGCCTGGCCCGGGCCGTGCGCTCGAAGTTCCTGGCGCTCAGGGAGGAAGACTTCGCGACCGCAGCGGTGCTCATGGGGGCGCGGCCCAGGCGGGTGATCTTTCGCCACCTGCTGCCCAGCTTCGCGAGCCACCTCATCGCCTCGGCGACCCTTTCCATCCCCACCATGATCCTGGGTGAGACGGCCCTCTCCTTCCTGGGGCTGGGCTTGAGACCGCCGATCACGAGCTGGGGCGTGCTCCTCAACGAGGCCCAGAACATCAACGTCGTCGCCCTCTACCCGTGGCTCATCCTGCCCGTCGTACCGGTGATCGTGGTGGTGCTGGCGTTCAACTTCCTGGGCGACGGGTTGCGCGACGCGGCCGACCCCTACAAGACCGACGAGGCGCCTCTGCTGCGGCGTCGGCGGTTCACGTTCCTCATGCGAGCACGATAACGTCGATCGACTCCGCCAGCCCCTCGACCCGCCGCGCCGCCCGACGTTCGTGGGAGCGACCGGCGTAGCCCTGCTTGCGCGCGAGGGCCAGCACCTCCGGAGTCGCGAGCGCCCGGACGCCTTCCACCTTGGTGTGCTTCTCGAGCTTGGCCGCGAGGTTCACCGCGTTCCCGATCACGGTGTACTCGAGGCGGGTGTCCTCGCCCACCGCACCGAAGACGATGGGCCCCGCGGCCACCGCGAACCCGATCTTGAGCGCTTCCTTCCCGTCCGCGGCTCGTTCCCGGCTCCAGGCGTCGGTTACCGCGACCAGCTCTTCGACCGCGCGCACGGCATCGGCGGCGTACGTTCCGGTCCTCAGCGCGGCGCCGAAGGTGGCCATGATCCCGTCGCCCAGAAACTTGTCGATGCTGCCCCCGTGGCGGTGGATCACGGGCACCATGCGCGCCTGGTACTCCGCCAAAAGCGCCATCACGTCGTCGGCTGCACTCCGACGGGCGAGCACGGTGAACCCGCGCACGTCCACGTAGAGCACGGCGGCATCGCGGATCTCACCCTTCCCCGGCATGATGCGCTGGTCCGAGGCGGTGATCTCCCTCGCGATCTCGGGCGCGAAGAAACGCGAGAGGTCGGCCGCCACCTCGTGTTCAGCGAGCGAGCGAAAGAGCAGTCGCCGCGCCCGCACGAGCACAGCGGCAAGGACCACCGTCACCATTGTGATCGAAATGACCTTGTCGAGCTCGCCTCCCACGAGGATGTCCGTCGAGGTGATGTAGTGGACATAGTCGCGGGTGACCATGCTGCCCCCGCGATCGAGGACCAACGCGTTGAACAGCAGCATCAGCCATCCGGCGGCCGCGGCGGCTCCTGCGAGCACCACATAGCGCGCGTCGAAGCGCAAAGCCCGGAGCGCGATCAGGATGAAGATGTAAAGGAGCGTAGGCGCCTTGAGCGAGAAGCCGGCCGGCTGCTCGTATTGAATGTGGAAGCTCCAGATCGTCAGAAGCAGGACGGCCATGTCGACGATGACGGAGAGGGCGACGAACCACTCCGGCAGCCGCCGGCGGTAGGCGAGCCCGAGTCGCACGAGGGTGAAGACGAAGTAGAAGCCGAGCGTCCACGGCACCGGTTCGATCACCGCATCCTCGGGGAAGGTCTTTCGCGACACCGCGTAAAGGATTGCGAAGAAGGTGACACCCGAGATCTGGAACCACCCCACCAGGATCTCGCTGTCCTCCTGTTCGCGCGCGATCGCGCCCTGCACCCTCTCCGCGAGGACCCTCGCGGGTGCCTCACCGAACACCAGACGTTTGAGTCCCGCCAGCACCTGTCGTCCTGCACTGCCCAAGCCGCCACCCGTGCCCAGCATCCGTCGTCCTCCGCCGCCGCCTACGCCTCCAGATAAATAGTCTCTGTCGGCGGCAAAGCCGCTCATAATTGCGTGATCGCCGTGAATGACCCGCCGTCCCTGGCTAGGTACACACCGCGGTTAGCGCTTCCGCAACCACAGCCCCGACTCGAAGGCACCGGCGGAGAGAGAGAGATCGGCGAGCACCCCGGAGGCCACGAGGTCCGCCATGCGCGTCACCACATAATGGCTGGCGAACAGCGGCTGGTACGCGCCTCCAAGCAACAGCTGGGCGACCCCGAGCTGCTCGTTGTAGGCGCGCCAGGCCCAGGCGGACGGGTAGTCGTCGGGCAGGAAGATGTCGTGGAAGTGGACCAGCGTGTCGGCGGGTAGGGCCGGGAGGATCGCGTTGAGCAGGCGGTCTACGTCGGTTCCCGGCATGAGGATGTGACTGGAATCGACCGACAGCACATCGCCCGCCTTAAGTTCGGCGAACAGCGCCGGATCGGCCTGCTCGAGGCGAGCGCGGACGAGACCGACCGGCACGCCCTCGAGGACCGCGCGCGGCGCCGGATCGATCGCCGTGAGGCGGGTGTCCAGGCCGCCGTCGGCCACGGCCCGGGCGAAAAAGCGAGTCGAGTGACCCGCCCCCACCTCGACGATCCGTCGGGGCGCGGCGGCACGCACCATGGCATAGGCCATGGCCGCATCCAGGCGCGGAAACCAGTCCTGGTCCCAGCGCGGCGCCGGCGGCCGCTCGACGCCTATCCGACGCAGCGCCTCGCCATAGTCCTGGAGCCGAAGGACCGCGGCGCGGAAGACCGCCTCATGCTCCCGCAACACCCCCTCGATCGCCGGATAGGCGGGACCGCTCGCGGGGAGCGAGACGCCCGCCGCATAGCGGTAGGGGATGAAGAACCCCCGTCGTGCGAGCCCCAGCACGGTCATGAAGCCCAGCCACAGCCGGCGGGCGCGCACCGTCTTACTCGTCCCGAGCCGGGCCGCTCATGGGCGCAACGTCATGCCCTCGCGTGCCACGATCGAGCCAGGGCGGACCCGCTCGAGAGCGGCCGCGACGCCGTCCATGAACGCGTCGTCGTGGTCGGGGTCATGGTGGAAGGCAACCAAGGTCTTCACCGCGGCGACCTCGCACAGCCGCACGCCTTCCTCCCAGGTCGAATGACCCCAGCTGATGTGCGACTGAAACTCCTCGTCCGTGTAGGTGGAATCGTAGACCACGATGTCGGCGTTCCGGATCAGGGTGAGGACGTTGGCGTCCGGCTCGCCGCGTACGTGCTCGGTGTCGGTGACGTAGCAGATGGACCGCCCGTGGAACTCCACGCGGTAGCCCGTCGCCCGGTTCGGATGGTTGAGGGGCGCCGTTCGGACCGTGACGCCGGGGCGCGGCTCGAGGCTCTCGCCGGCGGCGAAGTGACGGTAAGTGAGCTTCGCGCCCATGTTATCGGCACGCACAGGGGAGAACGGGTCGCGCAGAAGACGGCCCAGCACCCGGTCGACGCTGTGGCGCCGGCGCAGGTGTCCGGCCCACACCGTGCAGGTGTTCTCGGCCTCAAGCAGAGACGTGAAGAACGGCCAGCCCCAGATGTGGTCGAGGTGCGTGTGGGTAAGGAACACGTCGGCGTCCACCGGGCCGTCGGCCCGAAGCTTGTCGTCGAGGAGCCTGAGGCCGGTCCCGGCGTCGAAGATGAGCAAATAGGAGCCGCAACGGACCTCGAGACAAGATGTGTTGCCGCCGTACCGCGCCGTCGCCCGACCCGGGCACGGAACGCTGCCCCGTACCCCCCAGAACCGGACGCAAAAGTCCTCGTCGTCCGCCAACGCACCGCTCCTTGGCAACACGACCCCGGCTGAGGGGGAGTCTGCCCCAACTCGGCCGGCCTTGAAAAGCCATCCGACCCGGGCGCGCCAAGGCCACACCTCCGCCGCGCGCCGCCGCCGGGCCCCGCGCTAGCTAAGTTGCAGAAATCCGCGTATCACCCCCACCATCGACGGCGGATGCCCTCGCCGTCGATCCTCCCCCATCAAGGGGAAGGGGCATGTTCTTGACATCGCTTACGGTTTCCCCCTCCCCGCCGCGGGAGGGGGCCAGGGGGAGGGGGTCAAAGTTGACCCATTTTTCTGCGCAACCAAGCACTAGAGGGAGATGCGGCTGGATGCGGGGCGAGGGGACAGATAGATTGAGGCGGCGGTGGGTCGCGGCGCTTCGATACGGCGCCTCTTAGACCCGGGGCGCGGCTGAGAAAGAGAGGAGGGCCTTTGACGGAGTCCGGGCCGGGCAGCCGGCCTGACGCCTTGGTCGCCAGCAGGGAAAGGCTCAGGCGGCTCATCGCCGAAAAGGCACTGGTGAAGGGCGAGGCCGGGAGCTTTCGCCTGGCCTCCGGGGGCGTGAGCCATTTCTTCTTCGACATGAAGATGGTGGCGTTGGACCCGGAGGGAGCGAACCTGATCGCCGACCTCGTCCTGGAGGCGCTCGGTTCCGGGGACTACGACCACGTCGGCGGGCCCGAGCTCGGCGCTATTCCGATCGTCGCGGCCGTCGCCACCAAGAGCTTCTGCGCGCGGCCCATGTCGGCCTTCTTGGTGAGGAAGGAGCCCAAAGAAAGAGGCCTTGGCAAGCGGGTGGAGGGACACCTCGCGAGGGGTGCCAGGGTGGCCCTCGTCGAGGACGTCACCACCACGGGCGGGGCCGTCCTCAAGGCCGTGGAGGCGGTCCGGGAGGAAGGCTGTACCGTCGACAAGGTGATCACCGTCGTCGACCGGCTTCAAGGCGCGCGGGAGCGGCTCGCCGAGCGAGGGATCGACCTCGTTTCGCTCTTCACGATCGACGACTTCCGGGACGAGCTCGGCGGCTAGGGTACGGCCGCTGGCCGCGGAAGAAGCCCTCGGCCCGTTGCCGGGATCCGGGCCCCGGCCGCGCGCGGCCTGTCAAGGAATCAACCGGTAGCCGCCCGGCTCGGTGACGAGCATTGTCGCGTTCGAGGGATCGTCCTCGATCTTCTGGCGCAACCGGTAGATGTGGGTCTCCAGCGTGTGGGTGGCGACCCCGGCGTTGTAGCCCCACACCTCGTCGAGGAGGACGTCGCGGCCCACCACCTTGTCGCCGGCGCGGTACAGATACTTCAGAATGGCCGCTTCCTTCTCCGTCAGCCGAACCTTCTGCTTCCTTTCGTCGTGGACCAGGAGCTTCGCGCTGGGGTGGAAGGTGTAGGGACCGATGGAGAAGACGGCGTCCTCGCTCTGCTCGTGCTGGCGCAGATGGGCGCGTAGGCGGGCGAGGAGCACGCCCAGGCGGAAGGGTTTCGTGACGTAGTCGTTGGCGCCCGATTCCAAGCCCAGGATGGTATCCGCGTCGCTCGCTGCGGCGGTCAGCATGATGATGGGCATCTTGTGACCGGTCCGCCGCATGAGACGACAGACCTCGCGCCCGTCTATGTCGGGCAAGCCGACGTCGATGAGAACGAGGTCGAATCGCTGGTTCTTAACGAGCTCCAGCGCCTGGTTGCCATTCTCCACCTCGGCGGTGGAGAACTCCTCGTGCAACTGGAGCTGCTCGGCCAGCGACTGCCTGAGCGCCGGGTCGTCCTCGACAATCAGAACGCTCTTCCCCGCCGTCATCCTCGGGTCCTTCATGAGCTCTCCCGCGCTCGCTTCCTCCTATCATGCCTCAAATCGGGCCGCCCTGCCAGGGCCCCGCCCCTCGACGGGCGCTTTACGGCGCCCACCCGGCCACGCCCATCTGGACGAGCACGGCTCATAGGCTTCTCGATCACCGAGACAGGGCGCCATGCAGGACGGACCAGGGTCTCCACCGGAAGGCCCGCGGCCGCCGAGGCCTCAACGCGCGTCCGCATGTCGCTTGGCGCGTCCTCGGCCGTCCGCACTTCGATGCTCGCCTTCGCCGGCTCCTAACAACGTTTTGAACCACCGTGATGACAAGCGTCGTCACGGGCTCCTCACGTGTCCTCAAGACGCAACAGGACGGAGGTCGATAGGCACGACAGGTATCTATGCAGGCTGTCACCCCTTTGCGAGCGCATCTTACCTGTCGCCGGCTCCGTAACGGCATTCATCGCGCTGGTGGCGCTCGTCGCTGTTTAGAAGGCGCCGGCCGAGGATGGCATTGACGGGACCTCCCCTTCCCTCACCCGCCGTTCAAGAGGAGCTGCGGCCGGGCGCTCGCGACGGGCGCGTCCGCGAGAAGTTAAGATGGGCGATATCCGTCGGATATAGGCACGTCCAGATCCACTCGAAGAGCACCCGAACCTTGCGGGAAAAGGTCGGAAAGTTGGCCAGATATACCCCTCGCCGCAGGATCCAGGCCACGAACCCGGACAGCCGTAAACCGAAGACTTCGGCCACGGCCCGTTGGTGGCCGATGGTCGCAAGCTGTCCCCGGGACTTGTACGCGAACGAGCGGGTGGAGTCGCCGCGCAGGCTCATCACGAGGTTCTCCGCCAACTGCTCGGCCTGGTGCATGGCGAACTGGGCCGTGGGTGGCGACAGCCGTCCGTCGTGGGCATTGACCACGGCGGCGCAGTCGCCCAGGGCCCACACGCCGGGATAGCCCGGAACCGACATGTCGGGCGAGGTTTCAACCCGGCCGCGCTGCTTGGACAGCGGGAGCCTGCCCACGATCTCGGTCGGGGCGGTGCCGAGGGTGGAGATGACCGTCCCAGCGTCGATCCGTTCTCCGGACTGGAGTTCCACGCCGCGGTCATCCACCCCCGTCACCAGCGTGTTGAGGCGGAAATCGAGCCCGCGTTCCTGCATCTTCGCCAGGGCGAAGTCGGCGAGGGCGGCGTGCAGCTCGGGCAGAATACGGTCTCCATAATGCAACACGATCACCCGGCAATCCCGGGTGTCGATCCTGGGGTAGTAGCGCAGGCCGGCGCGAATGAAATCGCTCAGCTCCCCCGCCGCTTCGACGCCGCTGAGCCCGCCCCCGACGACGATGAACGTGGTCAGCCAGCGCCGCCGCTCGGGGTCGTCCTGCATCTCGGCCTCTTCCATCCGGACCAGAAGCCGGTTGCGCAAATATAGGGCGTCGCCCGGGGTCTTCAGGGGCAGCGAATGGTCGGCCATGCCGGGCAAAGCGTCGAGGTTGACCGTCATGCCGCAGGCCAACACCAGCTGGTCGTAACGGATGACGCCGGCGCCTTCACCCAGATAGCGGAGTTCGCGTCGGTCGACGTCGATCTCGGTGACGGTGGCCATGCGGAACCGCGTGCGCTTGACCATATGGCGGATCGGGGCCACCACATGCCCGGGCAACATGGACGCGCCCACGACCTCGGCCAGCAAGGGATGGTACGTGATGC
>JBHICW010000012.1:0-20018 GCA_046759785.1 Alphaproteobacteria bacterium | reverse complement strand
CTACGGATCGTAGGCTTGGTAGGCCATTACCCCACCAACAACCTAATCCGACGCGGGCCCATCCGACAGCGATAAATCTTTCCCCCGAGGGGCGTATGCGGTATTAGCAGCAGTTTCCCGCTGTTATCCCCCACTGCTGGGTAGGTACCCACGCGTTACTCACCCGTCTGCCACTGGGTGAGGGGCCGAAGCCCCGCACCCCGTTCGACTTGCATGTGTTAGGCGTGCCGCCAGCGTTCGTTCTGAGCCAGGATCAAACTCTCAAGTTGACGATGCACCCACTGAGGCCGCAAAACCGACCCCGGCGGGTGCGCATTTCGACCCTGCACGCGTCACGAGGCACACGCCACTGAGCCCGAAGCGGAAGGCCTCGAGCCAAGCGCGCAGCCTTAGCGTGAGCCGTGCAGCGTGTCTCGACACGCCGCCGCCCACGCATCCCTTCCTCTTCACGTCTCCAAGAGCTAGAGCAACGCAAGCCCGACGGGCCGCGCCGCGAACGACCCTTATACGACCTTGGGCGCGAATCTGTCAATCCTCTCGCCGTCCCGCTCCGCCGGGCCGCCTGAGAGCACGGGACCCATGCCCGGGAAGGGCCCGCCCGCAGCGACGAGTTGCGCCGCCCCCGGCCGTGACCCGATGCCGTAGAGCAAGCGGGCAAATTAAAGAAATTATTGACAGATTCGAACCCTGCCGCCATCTTGGCGCCGCCCGTTGCGCCACCAGGCGGCAAAGGCGGCCGGGAGCAAAGCACTACACAGGGGGGCGCAGGCATGTACAGGGGGCCGTAAGCATGAGGATCGGCTGGCCGGCGACGTGCAGCTTCGTCGTTGGCCTGCTTCTCGGAATGATCCCCACCACTGTACCCCTTTCCCCGCTCCTGGACGGGGCCCGGGCGGCTAACCCCTTGGCCACCCTCTTCGCCGGCGAACCTGCGGCTGGGGGCAGAGACCTCCAGGCCGTCGAGCCGGCCGTCGCGCGCGCGACCCTCACCAAAGGCCAGACGCTGATCGAGCTCCTTCGCGCCGCCGGCGCCGCGCGCCGCGAGGTCGACAACGCCGTCGTCGCTCTGCGGCGCCTGGTAAACCTCCGCCGCCTGAAGCCGGGCCAAGAGGTGATCGTGGTATTTGCGCCGCAGCATGACTGCGCGTTGGGCGGCGCGCTTGTGGCCGTCAACCTCGCGGTCCGCGGCGGTTACGTGGTCGCCGAGCGGCGCCCGAACGGGCGCTTTAACGCCAGGCGGGAGGCCGCGGCCGAGCTCCGCCCGGCGCTCCTCGCCGAACTCCCAGAGGGCACCGGGTCGGAGTCGGCGTCCTCGCCGGGAACGGCGAAGTCCCGCCTGTGCACCATGGCAGTCGAGCAGGGCGACACCCTGATTGAGCTTTTTGTCGAGGCGGGGAGCGACCGGCGGGACGCCTACAACGCCGCCGCGGTGCTGAGCGGCTACGTCAATCCGCGCCGGCTCCAACCTGGGCAGGAGCTGAGCCTGGTTTTCACCCCCGAGGGCGCAGGACGGGGGGCGGCGAGGCTCGCCGCCGTCAGCCTGGCCGTGGGTGACGGGCTCTACCTGATCGCGGAACGCGGGCTCTATGGTCCGTTCGTCGCGCGCCGCGCGCGTGAGCCGCTGACGGCGCCGCCCGCCCCGCCCGTCGACGAGGAGTGGAGCGGCGAGCTTCCCGCCGCCGTCCCCGCCGACGTGGTGGTCGAGCGGCTCACCGTCACCAAGGGCGACACGCTCATGAGGCTTCTCCTGCGCGCGGGCAGCGACCGGCGGGACGCGAGGCAAGCGGCGAGTGCGCTCGCGCGGAACTACAACCCGCGAAGGCTCCAGGTCGGCCAGGAACTCGTCCTCGTCTTCGCCCCCGGCAACGGCGACGATGATCGAGGGCAACTTGCCCTGGTGAGCCTGGGGGTCGGCGACGGCCGCTACGTCGTCGCCGACCGGCCCGACGGCGCCGGCTTCGTCTCGAAGTACGTGCCCGAGGCCTTGAACGGCACGCTCCTCGGTGCCGCCTTCGGCGACATCCTCGAGGCCGGACGGAAGGCGGTGGAGTTCGCGCCGCTGCCCGAAGGAAGCTTCGAGGGGACCGCCGAATTGGAACCGGGCGACACGCTCATGCAAGCCCTGCTGCGGCTCGGGGCCGAACGCCGCGAAGCGGACGAGGCGATCGCGGCCTTAAAGCAGGTCTTCGATCCGCGCCGACTCAAGACCGGCCAAGTGGTCACGGTCACCTTCACCCGCCCTGGCGGCCATCAGGACCGGCCCAGCCTCGCCGCGCTGTACCTCGCCGTGGCGCCGGGAAAGGCGGTCGAGGTCGGCCGTGGCAAGACCGGGGGCTTCCGGTCGCGCGAAGTCGAGACGCCCCTCACTCGCGAGCCGGTGCCCGCGGCCGGCGTCATTGAGACGAGCCTCTATGATGCCGCCGTCGAGGCCGGCGTCCCAGTGTCCGTCATGATGGAGATGATCGGCGCCTTCAGCTTCGACGTCGACTTCCAGCGCGAGATCCAGGAGGGCGACAGCTTCGCGGTCATCTTCGAACGCCTCGTCGACGAGGCGGAAAGGCTCGTGCAGGAGAGCGGCCCCCTTTACGCGGCGCTCGACTTAAGCGGCCACAAGCTCGAGATCTATCGCTTCGCGCCCAAGGGCGGGGTCGCCGACTACTTCGACGCGAACGGCCACAGCGTGCGCAAGGCCCTGCTCAGGACGCCCGTCGACGGGGCCCGGATCACCTCACGCTATGGGAAGCGCAAGCACCCGATCCTGGGCTACACCAAGCTGCACCGGGGCGTGGACTTCGCGGCGCCCAAGGGCAGCCCGGTCGTGGCCGCCGGCGACGGGGTGATCGAGCGCATCGGCTGGAACGGCGCCTACGGAAGGTACATCCGGATCCGCCACAACGGGACATACAAAACCGCCTACGCGCACTTAAGCCGCTTCGCCAAAGGCATGAAGAAGGGCAAGCGGGTCCGCCAGGGCCAGACCATCGGCTACGTGGGCTCCACGGGCCGGTCGACGGGCCCGCACCTCCACTACGAGGTGCTCGTCAACAACCGGCAGATCAACCCGCTGAGCGTCAAGCTGCCGACCCGCGAGCGCCTCAAGGGCGCGGACCTCGCGGCCTTCGAGACGGCGCGGCGTGAGATCGACCGCCTCGTTGCCGCCCTCTCCCTCACCACCGATGTCGCCACCAGCGAATAGCCTTAACGTCTGCAAATCGGGGCTTCACCCCTCACCGTAACCGTCTCCCACAAAGGGGGGAGTGATCGACAGCAGGGGCATCTGCCGTCGATCCTTTGAATCCGCTCCAGGAGTCCCCCTCCCCGCCGTCGGAGGGGATCGACGGCGGATGCCACCACCGTCGATGGGGGAAGGGGGTAAGTGTCACTCACATCCCCGTGCAAGCTGGGGCCAAGCGGCTTCGCAGGACGGCGAAGCCCCGCGCCGGCGGTACGGATCCCGCGGCGTCCTGCGCGCGCCTGTTGCGCAGCACGGAGCCGCTTCACCTCGGGGGTAGGAAGGCGGAGGTGCGTCGGTCTTGCCGGGCTGGCACGCTGGGCGATGCCGGGGCTTAGGCGGCTTCGGCCGCCGCGACCCCGTCGATCAGCAACCCGTCCTCGTCGGCGCCGATCCGGACGCTGTCGCCGTCCTTGACCGTGCCTGCGAGGAGTCGCGCCGCGAGCGGGTTCTGCAGATGGCGCTGCATGACCCGCCTCAAGGGCCGCGCGCCGTAGACCGGGTCGTAGCCGGCGCGCGCCAGCCAGGCGCGGGCGGACTCCTCGAGCTCGATCCCAACCTGCCGGTCGGCGAGGAGCTTACGCAGCCGTCCGAGTTGGATGTCCACGATGCCGTCCATGTGCGCCCGGGTCAGGCGGTGGAACAGGATGAGCTCGTCGACGCGGTTCAGGAACTCGGGACGAAAGGCACTCCGCACCACCTCCATCACCTGGTCGCGGACCGCGCTCGAGTCCTCGCCCTCGGGCTGGTTCGCCAGGATCTCGCTTCCGAGGTTGGAGGTCAGCACAATGAGGGTGTTGCGGAAGTCCACGGTGCGCCCCTGGCCGTCGGTCAGGCGACCGTCGTCAAGCACCTGGAGCAACACGTTGAAGACGTCCGGATGGGCCTTCTCGACCTCGTCGAACAGCACCACCTGGTAGGGCCGGCGGCGGACGGTTTCCGTAAGCGCGCCGCCCTCCTCGTAGCCCACATAGCCGGGCGGCGCCCCGATGAGCCGGGCGACAGCGTGCTTTTCCATGTACTCCGGCATGTCGATCCGGACGAGCGCCGCCTCGTCGTCGAAGAGGAACTCGGCGAGCGCTTTCGAGAGCTCCGTCTTGCCCACGCCCGTGGGCCCGAGGAACAGGAACGATCCGATAGGCCGGTCCGGGGATTGCAACCCGGTCCGGGCCCGCCGAACGGCGTCGCTCACGGCGACCAGCGCCTCCTCCTGGCCGACGACGCGCCGGCGCAGAGCCTCCTCCATGTGGAGAAGCTTCTCGCGCTCACCGGCGAGCATCTTTTCGACCGGAATCCCGGTCCAGCGGGCGACCACCGCCGCGATGTGGTGCTCGGTGATGGCCTCTTCCAACATCTGATGCGGGCCCTTCCCCTCAGCCTCGCGGAGGCGGCGTTCGAGGTCGGGGACGACCCCGTACATGAGCTCGCCCGCCCGGGCAAGCTTGCCCTGGCGCTGGACGATCTCGAGCTCGTTGCGCGCCGCGTCCAGCCGTTCCTTGAGCTTCTGGGCCTCCGCCAGCTTGTCCTTCTCCTCCCGCCACGCCTCGGTGAGCCGGCCGGACTTCGCCTCAAGCTTCTTGAGCTCCGCCTCGAGACCCTTGAGCCTCTCCTTGGCGGCGCTGTCGCGCTCTTTCCTAAGGGCCTCGCGCTCGATCTTGAGCTGGATGATGCGCCGGTCGAGCTCGTCGATCTCCTCGGGCTTGCTGTCGATCTCCATGCGCAAGCGGCTCGCCGCCTCGTCCATGAGGTCGATCGCCTTGTCCGGCAGGAAGCGGTCGGTGATGTAGCGGTTGGAGAGCGTCGCGGCGGCGACGATCGCGGCGTCGGTGATGCCGACGCCGTGGTGAAGCTCGTACTTCTCCTTGAGACCGCGGAGGATGGAGACCGTATCCTCCACCGTCGGCTGGGCCACGAACACCGCCTGGAAACGGCGGGCGAGCGCCGCGTCCTTCTCCACCCGCTTCCCGTGCTCATCGAGCGTCGTGGCGCCGATGCAATGGAGCTCGCCGCGCGCGAGCGCCGGCTTCAACAGGTTCGACGCGTCCATCGCCCCTTCGGCGGCGCCCGCCCCCACCAGGGTGTGAAGCTCGTCGATGAACAGGACGATCTCGCCATGGGAAGCCGTGATCTCGGCCAGCACCGCCTTGAGCCGCTCCTCGAACTCGCCGCGGAACTTCGCCCCCGCCACCAGCGCACCCAAGTCCAGCGCCAGGAGCCTCTTGTTGCGCAGAGACTCGGGGATGTCCCCCTTCACCATGCGCTGGGCCAGCCCCTCGACGATGGCGGTCTTGCCCACTCCCGGCTCGCCAATAAGAACCGGGTTGTTCTTCGTCCGCCGCGAGAGCACCTGCATCGTGCGGCGGATTTCCTCGTCACGGCCGACGACCGGGTCCAGCTTGCCCGCGCGGGCGACAGCGGTGATGTCGCGGGTGTACTTCTTCAGGGCTTCGTAACTGTCTTCCGCCGTTGCCGAATCCGCGCGACGGCCCTTGCGCATCTCGTTGATGGCGGAATTGAGCGTCTGGGGGGTGACACCCGAATCGGCGAGAATCCGCGCCGCCGCGGTGCCGGTGGACAGGGCCAGCGCAAGGAGCAGCCGCTCCCCCGTCACGTAACTGTCGCCGGCCTTCTCGGCGACCTGCTCGGCGGTCTCGAACAGGCGCGCCGTCTCCGGCGCCAGGTAGATCTGTCCCGCGGCGCTGCCCTCGACCTTGGGCAGCTTCGCGAGCTCGCTCTCCACCGCCGTAAGCGCCTGGTCTGGACGCCCGCCCGCGGCGCGGATCAAGGTCACCGCAAGCCCCTCCTTGTCGTCGAGGAGGACCTTGAGCAGGTGCTCAGGCGTGAAGCGCTGGTGGCCGCTCCGCACGGCCAACACCTGCGCCGCCTGAATGAACCCGCGCGATCGCTCGGTGTATGTCTCGAAGTTCATCTGCCGATCTCCGTCACGGCCGTCGACGTCACGACCGTCGCAGGTCAACGGCGCGAGTGCCTATATGGCGTTGCAACCTCGCGCCACAAGGGCCGGGCCGCAGCCGGACGGCCGCCGGCGGGCGGACGGGTCCGCGCCTAAAAGACCGGGATAACAGACCGGGGCCGGATCGCCGAGATGCGGGCCTAGAGCGGGACGCGGGCCGTCCGGCTGCGGCCCCGCCGCCCGCGTGCCCTCAAGCAGTGGGTGACTTGGGCCGACCGTCCTCCGCGCTGGTCGCCCCCCCACCCGGGCGACCGGAGGATCGCCCCGGACCCGAAGGCTGAGGCTGGCGAGCCGAGCCGGTCTCGCGAAGGATGCGGTAATAGTGGTCGGCGTGCTGAAGGTAGTTCTCGGCGGCGACGCGATCGCCGGCGGCACCGGCGTCGCGCGCCAGCGCCAAGTACTTCTCCAGGACCTGGCTGGCGTTGCCCCGGATTCGCACGTCGGGACCGTTGCTGTCGAAGCTCTGCGTGCGGTTGTGATGGTACGGTCTGCGCATGTTCATGCGGCCGTTCCTCAGCCGCCTGTTGTTGGGGCCTTGTCTCATTTTACGATCGCTTCACATCACTTCCCCGCCCTCACGGTCGCTTAGGTGCGCCGCACCATGCGGGATGTCTTGGCCGGTAGAACCGGGGCCTATCGAGAGGCTTCGGGTCACAGACCACAACCACTGGATCGCCGGCACTCGCGGCCGCCGCTCGTGACCCTAATGTGGTGAACCTAATCAAGACTCGCGCGCTTTCCAAGCGTTTTCTGTCGCGTTCGCCCTTATGTTCGTATGAGAAAGGACGAGGCAGCGCTCCACCCCGGCGAGATCCCGCCACCGGCCGACCTCCACGAGCGTTTGAGACCTCATAAGACTAGCCACGCGATCCGCCTGTCCGGCCCCCACCTCGAGGACGGCCCGGCCCCGCGGTGCCAGGAGACGGGCGAGGTCGCCGGCGAGCGCCCGGTAGCAGGCGAGACCGTCGGGCCCGCCTGCGAGGCCCCGCCGGGGCTCGAAGCGCGCAATTTCGGGGGCGAGGCGGTCGACCTCGCCGTCGACCACGTAGGGCGGGTTGGCCACCACCAGGTCGAAGCGCCCGGCGAGCGCCCGCCCCCAGTCCCCGGCGAGGAAGTGCGCCCGGCCGCCGAGGTCCAGCCGCTCCGCGTTCGCGCGGGCGACGCTCACCGCGCGCACCGAAAGGTCGACGCCCAGACCGATCGCGTTCGGGAGCTCATCCAAAAGGGCAAGGAGGAGACAGCCGGAGCCGGTGCCGAAATCAAGCAGGCTGAGCGGCGCGGCGCGGTCGCGAATGTGAGCGAGCACTGCCTCCACGACACTTTCGCTGTCCGGACGCGGCACCAGGGTGTCAGGCGTCACGACGAAGTCGTGGCTCCAGAACTCCTTGAGCCCCAGGAGGTAGGCGACAGGTTCGCGCCGCCCGCGGCGGGTGATAAGCGCTCGCAGCCGGGCGGTCTCGTGCCGCGTCAGCCGGCGCCCGGGATGACCGACGAGCACCTCGCGCCCAGCGCGGAGCACGTGGCCGAGGAGGACCTCCGCATCCCGGCCCGCCGCGGGCACGCCCGCGTTTTTGAGCCACCGGGTCGAGCCGGCCAAGGCCTCAGCGATCGTCGGCGCCCCCTTCACCGCAGCGCCGCCAGGCGAGCCCCCTGGTCCTCCGCGATCAAGGCCTCGATGAGTTCGTCGAGCGCCTCGCCGTTCATGACCCGGTCGAGCTTGTAGAGCGTGAGACCGATCCGGTGGTCGGTCACCCGCCCCTGCGGGAAGTTGTACGTGCGGATCCGCTCCGACCGGTCGCCCGAGCCCACCTGCTTCCTCCGTTCGGCCGCGCGCTCCGCCGCCTTCCCGGCCCGCTCCATCTCGTAGAGGCGCGCGCGCAGCACTCGCAGCGCCTTCGCCTTGTTCTTGTGCTGAGACTTCTCGTCCTGCTGGGTCACGACCATCCCGGTGGGGAGATGCGTGATGCGGACGGCGCTGTCGGTCGTGTTGACGGACTGACCGCCCGGACCGCTCGAACGGTACACGTCGATCCGGAGGTCGCCTTCCTCGACTGCGACGTCGATCTCCTCGGGCTCGGCGAGCACCGCGACGGTCGCCGCAGAGGTGTGGATCCGCCCCGCCGATTCGGTCTCCGGCACTCGTTGCACGCGGTGGACGCCCGATTCGAACTTGAGCCGCGCGAACACGTCGCGGCCGCGCATGGAGGCCGTGGCTTCCTTGTAGCCACCGAGCCCGGTCGTCGAGAGGTGAAGCACCTCGAACTTCCACCGTCTGAGCTCCGCGTAGCGCTGGTACATCCGGACCAGATCGGCTGCAAAGAGCGCCGCCTCCTCGCCCCCTGTGCCCGCGCGTACCTCCAGGATTGCGTTCTTCTCGTCCGCCTCGTCCTTGGGGAGCAGCAACAGCTTCACCCGACGCTCGAGCTCCGGCAGCCGCTCGACCAGCGTGGCCCGCTCCTCCTCGGCGAGCGCCCTAATCTCGTGATCCTTTTCTGCAGCCAGGAAGTCTTCAGCCTCGACAAGATTCGCCTGCGCGTTCCGCCACGCGTCGATGGCTTCGACGAGGGGCGTGAGTTGCGCATACTCCTTCGCCATGCGGGCAAGCTCGTCCGCCGCTACGGCGCCTTCGCGCGCCATTGCTTCGCCCAGGTCCCTGTGGCGGGCCATCACCCGGCCAAGCTTCTCCTCGAGTTTCACCGCGAGTCCTCCTTGCCCCCGGAGCGCCCGGAATCGAGGCGGAAGAGGCGTCTCAGCACGCCCTCGGCACGGGCCACCTCCTCGCCCGACTCGTCGTCCGCCGCGATCTCCCTCAGCGTCGCGCTCGGATCGTGGAGCAGCCGGTTGACGAGCAGGCGGGTCGCCTCGCCCGCACCCCGGTCCTTCACCTCGGCCAGCACCCTCTCCCGGATCGCCTCGAAATGGCTACGCAAGGCGGCCACGGCAGGCACCGCCGCCCGCATCGCCTGCCCGCGCCCGAAAGCCGCGAGTTCCTCGTCGATCAACCGCCAGGCGGCCGCGGCCGCCGCCTCCCGCTCCGCCCGCCCGGCCTCGGCCACCCGTTCCAGGTCGTCGAGGTCATACAGGAACGCGCCGTCGAGTTCATCCAAGGCGGGCTCGGCGTCCCCCGGGACCGCGAGATCGATCACGAAGACCGGCCGCCAGCGGCGCCGCCTGAGCGCGGCGGCCATCAGCTCCCGGGTGATTATATAGCGCCCCAGCCCGGTGCAAGCGACCACGATGTCCGCAGCGACAAGGGCGTCCTCCAGCGTCTCGAACGGGTGGACGTTCGCGGCCAGGCGGTGGGCCACACGCTCGACGCGGCCGTTCGCTCGGTGGGTGACCACCAGCCGGGCGAGTCCGGCCGCACGCAGATGCTGGGCGACCAGCTCGCCCATCTCGCCTAAGCCGACGAGCAGGCCACCGCGCCGGGCGAGGTCACCGTGGATCTCGCGCGCCACCTCCACGGCCGCGGCGGCGATCGAGACCGGCCGGCGGCCGATCGCGGTCTCGGACCGCACCCGTTTCGCGGCCACGTACGCCGCCTGAAGCAGGCCTTCGAGTTCGCCCCCCACCATCCCGGCCGCCCGTGCCGCCCGGTGGCTCCCCTTCACCTGGCCCAGGACGTCGGGCTCGCCGATGACCAAGCTGTCGAGCGAAGAGGCGACCGCGAACAGGTGGCGGACCGCTGCATCGCCCAGGAACGTATACAAGCTCTCCGCGATCTCGGTCGCCTCCAACCCGGCCTGCTCGGCTAAGACGCGCCGAAGGATCGCCGCGGTCCGTTCCCGATTCTGGTGGACCGCATGGACCTCGACCCGGTCGCATGTCGACAACACCATGGCCTGGTCAAGCCCGGCGTCCTTAAGGCGACGCAGGAACTCGCACTGCACGGCCTCGTCGATGAACAGGCGGTCGCGGAGGGCTAGGGGGGCGGAGCGGTGGTTCGCGCCCACGAGGACGAGCTGGTGGCCGGGCGTGCCGGCAGCGGCCATCGGCCCTTAGCGGTAGGGCGCGAGCCGGTCGCCGAGCTGCCCAAGCGGCACCTCGGCCTGCACGCCCGTGTCCAGGTCGCGCAGGGTGACGGTCGCGCGCGCGAGCTCCTCCTCGCCGATGAGAATCGCCGCCCGAGCGTTGAGCTTGTTGGCCCGCTTCATGCGCTTCGTGACATTGCCACTGTAGCCGAGCTCCACGGCGAAGCCCTCGTGCCGCAGGTCTTGGGCGAGTCTGAGCGCCGGCCCACGGGCGGCGGCGCCGACGGGGATCACTACCAGCGGCCGCGGAGCCGGCGGGGCTGCGTCGAGGAGCATCGCCAGCCGCTCGATGCCCCCCGCCCAGCCGACCGCGGGCGTCGGCGAGCCGCCCAGGGCCTCCACAAGGCCGTCATAGCGGCCGCCGGCGATCACCGCCCCCTGGGCCCCCAGCGCGTCGGTGATGAACTCGAAGGCCGTGTGCGTGTAGTAGTCGAGCCCCCGCACCAGTCGCGGGTTGACAGTGTAGCGGATGCCGAGCTCATCGAGGCCCTCGCACACGGCCGCGAAGAAGTCGGCCGAGGCGGCGTTCAGGTGGTCCTCAATGAGAGGCACTCGCTCAAGGATCCTCTGGTCCTGCTCGTCCTTCGAGTCGAGGATCCGGAGCGGATTGCGCTGCAGCCGCACGCGGCTGTCCTCCGACAGTCGGTCCCGAAAGGGCTCAAGGTAGTCGACGAGGACGGCCCGGTAGGCGGCGCGGCTCGCCGGGTCGCCCAGCGAGTTGACCTCGAGCCGTGTCTTCTCCAGGAGGCCCAGCTCCTCGAGAATGTGCGCGCCGACGGCAATGACCTCAATGTCGGCAAGCGACTCGGCGACGCCGAGGATCTCGACGTCGATCTGATGAAACTGACGCAACCTGCCCTTCTGCGGCCGTTCGTAGCGGAACATCGGCCCGTGACAATGGAACTTGAGCGGCAGCTGTCGGCTCAGGCCGCCGGAGATGAGGGCGCGGGCGACGCCTCCAGTATATTCCGGGCGCAGCGTGATCTCGTCGCCTCCGCGGTCGGTGAAGGTATACATCTCCTTCCGCACCACGTCCGAGCTCTCGCCTAAGGTCCGCGTGAAGACCTCGGTGAACTCGAAGATCGGCGTTGCGATCTCCGCGTAGCCATAGCGTTCAGCCACGCTGCGCGTGGCTTCCACGACCCGGCCGTGCCGGCGACAGTCTTCGGGCAAAAGGTCGCGCGTGCCGCGGACCGGCCTTAGCTTGGACAAGGAAACGCTCCGCTTGACTTAAGAGGCGTCGACCGCCCTGCCCACAGCGGCAGTGGGACGCTCCGCCGCCCGCTCCGCCTCGATCTCCGCGGCCTTCTTCTCGACCAGCTCAACCACATGGTCGACGAGCTGCGCGTCGTCGATCTTGTGGTCGGCGACCCCGCCCAGATGGACCATGTGATGTCCCTTCCCGCCGCCGGTGACGCCGATGTCGGTCTCCCGCGCCTCCCCGGGGCCGTTGACCACGCAGCCGATCACCGACAGCGTCATCGGCGTCGTGATGTGGGCCAGGCGCTCCTCGAGGATCGCCACCGTCTTCAGCACCTCGAACCCCTGCCGCGCGCAGGACGGGCAGGCGATCACGGTTACCCCGCGGCGGCGCAGGTTGAGCGCCCTCAGCATGTCGAAGCCCACCTTCACTTCCTCGACCGGGTCGGCCGCCAGCGACACCCGGATGGTATCGCCGATTCCCGCCCACAGCAGCGAGCCGAGGCCGAGCGCCGACTTCACCGTCCCGCCCCTCAAGCCCCCGGCCTCCGTGATCCCCAGATGCAAGGGATGGTCGCAGGCGTCCGCCAGCTGCTGGTAAGCGGCGACGGCCAGGAACACGTCCGACGCCTTGACGCTGATCTTGAACTCGCGGAAGTCGTTGTCCTCCAGGAGCCGCGCGTGATTGAACGCGCTTTCAACCAGCGCCTCGGGACAGGGTTCGCCATACTTCTCCAGGAGGTCGCGCTCGAGCGAACCCCCGTTCACCCCGATCCGCATCGAGCAGCCGTGATCCTTCGCCGCCCGGATCACCTCGCGCACCCGCTCGTGGGAGCCGATGTTGCCGGGGTTGATCCTGAGGCAGGCGGCGCCGGCCTCTGCGGCCTCGACCGCGCGCCGGTAGTGGTAATGGATGTCGGCCACGATGGGAACGGGCGAGGTGCACACGATCTCGCGCAGGGCTTGGGTCGAATCGCGGTCGGGGCAGGAAACCCGGACGATATCGGCCCCGGCCCCGGCCAAAGCCTCCACCTGGCGACCGGTCGCGGCGACGTCCGCCGTCGGCGTGTTCGTCATCGACTGCACGCTAATGGGAGCGTCGCCGCCCACCGCCACGCCGCCGACCCAGATCTGCCGGCTGCGGCGGCGGACGATGTCCCGGTAGGGGCGCACGCTCATGCTTGTCTCGAACCTTGCCACTCGACCCAGGGAGTCGGCCGAGTGATAGCCCAGCGGGTGTCCACCTGTAAACCCCGCCGGGGCGGAGCAGACCCCGTCAGGGCTCCGTGCTCGCGCCCGCGACGCTCACTGCCGTGCCCGCGAGCAACTGCTCGGGATCCAGCGCGACGTTCTTGCGGACGGCGCCGAGCGGCCCCAACGGCGGCGCCACATCTCCGTCCACCGTGATCTCCAGGGCGCCGGCGTTGCCGGTGTGCATCACCAGACTAGGCCGGTTGGGCGCGTAGTACACGTCGCCGGGACGGAGGATGCGGGTGAGTAACAGCTCTCCGCGTGCTCCCTTCACCTGCACCCAGCTGTCGAACTTTGCCCGCACGTGGATGCGCGAATCGGTGTTACCGCGGCCGTAGACGCGCGGCACGTAGCCCGTGGACGTCGTGGCAGGCTGTGCTAGAGCCGCCGGTTCCTGCGCGGCGGCTTCGGGCCGCGCCGCGGCGACCCGCGTCTCCTCTGCCTCGGCCGCTGCCGAGACCGTGGGCGGCTGCGTCGCCGGCGCGGGAGCCTCTTCGCCGGGAGCCGGCGTCTCCTCGACAACAGCCGCCGGCGTCGCGGTCGCGACCGCGGGCTCGACGCTCACGGCGGCCGTCTCGGACGGCGTGGGCTCGCCGCTCAGCGCCGGCGTTGTGGAGGGCACGGTCCCGGTGCCGACGGCCGCGACCGAACGCTCCTCGTCCCGGGCCGACGGCGGCGACGACGGCGCTACCGCGCCAACCGAAATCTCGGCCAGGCTCTGGCCGCCCCCGGCAAGCGCACCCGCCGCCGGCTCAGCCTCAATCCCCAGTGCCGAAGCCCGCTCGGCGAGACGCTCGGGCACCGGCGTGATCCGCTCGAACTCCGCCCGGTCGGCGGTGGAGACGTAATACCCGCCGTAAACCACAACCGCGAGGACGAGCGCCCCCGCGAGCAGCGGAATCGTGGGCAGGTGCCCCTCATCCGGAGGACGCGGGAACTCAAGCTTCTGGGGCGCGGCGAACTGAGAGGATTCGGCCTTGAATCGGGCCACGATTTCGTCGGCGTCCAGCCCCAAGTAGCCCGCGTAGCTCCGCAGGAAGCCGATCACGTAGGTGGGACCGGGCAGGTCCTCGAAGCGCCCCTCCTCGATCGCGACGAGGTAAGGGTAGCGAATGCGCAGAACCCCGGCGACGGCGCGCAAATCCTCGCCGCATCGCTGGCGAGCCTGGTACAGCTCCGCAGCAATGCGGGCGGGCGCCCTTGCGGCGCTCACCTCGCGCAGATCCGCGAGATTCGTGTCAACCTCCCCCGTGTGAACAGGCCGCTGACCCGGGTTAGCCATGTCCCCCCCTCGTGTCACCTCGGGCCGGCCGCTAGAGACTGCCGCACTGGACCGCCTGGTCCCCGGGCGCGACGATCAACCGCTTGCTATTCTCGTTGTTGTCGCGGCCAGGACCCCGATCGCCCGGCTGCGTTCAGTCTGGGCGTTCAAATAACGACGCCGCGGTCATGAGCGTAGAGTTGCAATCTACCACGCAAGCTGTGATCAGGCAAATCAGAGAGGGTGTCCATGAAACGCCGAAGCGGCTTGATCGCAACGCTGCGGATCATGGTCCTTACCGGCCCGATCGCCGCCGGCGGCATGGACAGCGTCCTCAAGCCGAGCCCAATGAGCGCCATCGCGTCGAGGGGGCGACCGGCCATCTCCCCGCACAGGCTCACCGCCACGCCCGCGGCCTCGCACTGGGCGACCAGGCTGCGCAGGAAGGTGAGGACCGCCGGGGACAGGAGGTCGTAGCGGTCCACGAGCCGGGGATTGCCCCGGTCGCTTGCGAACATGAATTGCATCAGGTCGTTGCCCCCGATCGAGAGGAAATCCACCCTTTGCAGCAGGGCCGGAAGCTGCCAAGCCAGCGCGGGCACCTCCAGCATCGCGCCCACGCGCACCTCCTCCGGCGGCGGCCCGGCCTCGGTGACCAGGCGCGCCCGCTCCTGCTCGAGCAAGGCGCGGGCGCTGTCGAACTCTGCAACCTCGGCGATCATCGGAAACATAAGGCTGAGCCGCCGCCCGACAGCGGCCTTGAGCAACGCCCTGAGCTGCTGGCGCAAGAGCGCCGGCCGGTCGAGCGCAATGCGGATGGAGCGCCAGCCCATCGCTGGGTTCTCCTCGTGCGGCGTGCGGAAGTAGGGAAGCGGTTTGTCGGCCCCGATGTCGAGAGTGCGGAAGACCACGGCGCGGTCGCCCGCCTGGTCCAGCACCTTGGCGTAGATCGCCGCCTGGGCCTCTGCGCCCGGGAAGCTGCCGCGCATCATGAAGGCCAGCTCGGTGCGGTAGAGCCCCACCCCGTCGGCCCCGGTCTCGTCGAGCTGAGCGAGATCCATGAGGACCCCGGCGTTGATCTGCAGCGAAATGCGCTCGCCATCGAGGGTGACTGCCGGCTTGTCGCGCTCGGCCGCGTAAGCCGCCCGGCGCCGGGCCCGCACCTGTAGGTTTTCGTCGTATGCCTGGCGGACATCCTCGCCAGGCCGGATGTAGACGAGCCCGCTGTCGCCGTCGACGATGACCGCGTCCCCCGTCTCGATCGTGGTGAGCGCCCCCGTCGCCCGGCCGACGGCCGGGATGTCCAGGGCGCGGGCCACGATCGCCACGTGTGCGGTCGGCGACCCCTCCTCCAGCACCAGCGCGCGCAGGTGGCGGCGGTCGTAGTCCAAGAGCTCCGCCGGACCCATGGCCCGGGCGACGACGATGACGTCGTTCGGCAGCGCTGAAGCGGCCCCCGTGTGCACCTCGCCGGAGAGGTGCTGGAGCAGCCGATTGCTCAAATCCTCGAGGTCGAGAAGGCGTTCTCTCAGGTAGGAATCGGCTACCTGCGCCATGCGGGCGCGCATGTCGTCCTGGACCCGCTTCACCGCGGCTTCGGCGGTGAGCCCCGTCCCGATCGCCTCGTTGATGCGCCCAAACCAGCCCCGATCGTGGGCGAACATCCGGTAGGCCTCGAGGATATCGATATGTTCCCCGTGGCCCGAGAGGCCCTGGTCGGCAAGCATGCGATCCACCGCCCTCTGGAAAGCGTCGACGGCCTCCTTGAGCCTATCCTGCTCCCGCTTAGGATCGTCGGCGACCAGCCGGTGGACGACGATCCGCGGCTGATGGAAGACCGCCGTTCCCATCGCCAGCCCGTCGCTCAATCTCATCCCTTCGAGGCGCTGCGGCAGAGGGACGATGCCGCCGATCTCCTGTAGCTCGCCCGGCGGCACGAGCTCGCCGGAACCGACGAGCTCGGCGAGCACCATCGCTATCGTCTGGAGCGCTTCGACCTCCTCCTCGTCGTAGTGGCGTTGGGTCCGGTTCTGCACCACAAGCACCCCGATGACCCAGCCCCCCCTGAGAATCGGCACGCCCAGGAGGGAGTGGTAAGGGTCCTCGCCGGTCTCGGGCCGGTAGGCAAAGTGTGGGTGCGACTGGGCGTCGGCAAGGTTGAGGGGGCGTGCATGGGCCGCGATCTCCCCGACGAGCCCTTCTCCGACGCGGAGCCGGGTGCGGTGCACGGCCGCGGGATTGAGGCCCTCCGTCGCGAAGAGTTCAAGGACCTGGCCCGCGCGCATCAGATAGACCGAGCAGACCTCGGCCACCATGTTGGCGGCGATGACCTTAACCACCTGATTGAGCCGCTCCTGGGCGGTGCCGGGCGCCGCCATTATGTCGCGGAGCCGACGCAGCAACCTGCGCGGGGCGGCCGCGCCCGCAGCGGGAGAAACCATCTTGCTCCCCGGCTAACTATTCGCGGCGATACCCACGATCACGTACTTGGTGCCCAGAAACTCGCGGCCCCGCTGCCAGAGCTGATTCAAGCGCGGCGGCGCCGACCTCGATGCCACCGCTCAGTCGGAATCCAAGCCGTAGGCGGTATGGAGCGCCCGCAAGGCGAGCTCCGTGTACTCCTCGGCGATCAGCACGCTGATCTTGATTTCGGAGGTAGAGATGACCTGGATGTTGATCCCCTTGTCGGCCAAGGCCTGGAACATCTGCTTCGCCACCCCCGCATGGCTGCGCATGCCGAGGCCGATTACCGAGACCTTGGCGACGTTCCGGTCGGGGACGAGGTCGCGGAAGTTGAGCCGACTTTTCGCCGACTTCAACACCGCCATCGCTCGCTCAAGGTCGGCCTCGGTCACCGTAAAGGTGAGGTCGGTCCACTGCCCGTCCTCCGAGACGTTCTGGACGATCATGTCGACGTTGACATCGGCGTCGGCCAAAGGGCCGAACAGCATCGCCGCCACGCCTGGCCGGTCCGGAACCCTCACCACGGTGATCTTGGCTTCGTCCCGGCTGTAAGCGATCCCGCTCACCACCCGCTGTTCCAACATCTCGTTCTCGTCTACGACCAGGGTACCAAGGTTATCGGTGAAGAAAGAGAGCACCCGAATGGGCACCCGGTTGCGCTTGGCGAGCTCCACCGACCGGGTCTGGAGGACTCGGGCCCCGAGCGAGGCCATCTCCAGTATCTCCTCGTAGCTGATCTTATCAAGCTTCTGCGCCTTCGCAACGATACGGGGGTCGGCCGTGTAGATGCCTTCGACGTCGGTAAAGACGTCACACCGGTCCGCATCGAGCGCCGCGGCGAACGCGACGGCCGACGTGTCGGAACCGCCCCGACCGAGCGTTGTCAGCCGTCCATCCGGCCCCAGGCCCTGGAACCCGGCCAACACCGGCACCTGGCCGTCGGCCAAACGGCGCTCGAGCTCCTCCGTCGCGATGGATTCAATCCGCGCCGACGCATACTCGTCATCGGTCCGCACCGGGATCTGCCAGGCCAGCCACGAGCGCGCCGAAACCCCAAGTTCCTGGAGCGCGAGCGCGAGCAGCCCCGCCGTGATCTGCTCGCCCGCCGCGACCACCGTATCGTACTCGCGCACGTCGTGGAGCGATGCCGTCTCCGCCACCCACTGGGCGAGCCGGTCGGTGGCCCCGGCCATCGCGGAGACGACGATGGCGACCTCGTTGCCGGCCTCGATCTCGGCCTTCACGCGGCACGCCGCCTCTTTGATTCGGCCGATGTCCGCGAGGGTGGTGCCGCCGAACTTCTGGATGAGTCGTGCCATGGCTGATGTCGGGGCGAAGAGGCCTTTGGAACGCTGCGCCCATCCTGTCCCCACGGTGAGCGACAGGCGCTTGCCGCGACAAAGGCGGGTATACATACTCGTTGGGCCCGGCAGGGGCAAGCGGCACCGCAGGGCTGGATGGCAGAGGGCGATGGCGCGGATCCAATCGACAACAGGTCTTGAAACCTCGTCCGTGGACGAGCGCGAGGTGGCCCGCCTGTCCGCAAACGCCGAGGCATGGTGGGACCCAAAGGGTCCCTTCCGCCCGCTCCACAAGCTCAACGCTGTGCGACTCGGTTACATTCGCGACCAGGTGGCCGCGCACTTCGGGCGCGACCCGTTCGCCGACCGGCCCCTGGCGAGGCTGCGCCTTGTGGACGTGGGCTGCGGCGGCGGCTTGCTCGCCGAGCCGTTGGCGCGCCTCGGCGCCACCGTGACAGGGATCGACGCGGCCGCGGACAACGTCGAGGCCGCCGCCCGACACGCCCGCGAGTCGGACCTCAGCATCGACTACCGGCACGCCACGGCGGAGGCCTTGGCGGGAACGGGCAACCGCTTCCACGTCGTGCTCGCCATGGAGGTGGTGGAGCACGTCGCGGACAGGGACGCGTTCCTCGCCGCGTGCTGCCGCCTTCTCGAGCCCGGGGGCGTCATCGTCGTCTCTACACTCAACCGGACCGTGAAGGCGTTTGCCCTTGCTATCGTGGCGGCCGAGTACGTGCTGGGCTGGCTTCCCCGGGGCACCCACCGGTGGGAGAAGTTCGTCCGCCCGGCCGAGCTTGCCCGCGGTCTGCGCCGCCATGGGGTGCGGCTCGCCAACGTGACCGGGCTCGCCTATAGCCCGCTCTTGGACCGCTGGCGGCTCGTCCCCGACGCCGCCGTCAATTACCTAGCCACCGGCGTCGAGGCCTAGCTCAAGGACTGTCCAGGTCATTCATAGGCCCCTCACCTGCGCACCCGCCGACATCCTCCCCTTGGCCAAGCCCAGAGGTGCCAACCACGAAGAGAAACCTTGATCCCGCGGCAGGACGACCAGTTTGAGGGGTTGACACCGTCAACCCGATTACACAAGCCGAGATTGCCGGCGGAGGGGTCGCGCGGTGCGATTCAAGAGTGATGGGACGGCGAACCTGTGGAGAGTGTCGGTCGGATCGGGAAAGATTTGGGAGGACGCCAAAATGCATCTTGCGGGCGCCCGTCACAATCACGAGAAGCCCCAGGGGCCGTGTGACCACGCGCGCGATCGCGAAGGCGGACGCCGCTAAGGGCTAAGCCGTCCCGGCGGACATTCTTCACGCGCGGCTCATGCCGAAGCAGTAGGGGTCCTCGCCGGCCGGGGGTCCGGCGGCGCAAGGTCGGCCTCGGTATCGGGGCCTGCCTCCGTTCGTCCTGGCGCGGGGGGCTCGGCGGGGACCATGGCGTCGGTTCGTCGAGGAAGGCGAGGGGCGATAGAATGGGCTGCATGTTCCGTCACGGTTCTATTCGCGACGCTCGCGGCGTGGCTCGCGGTCCTGTGGCCGACAGTGACGCTCGCGGCCGACGGGTGGACCGAGGCCTGGACTGCGAGGGCGCCGGCGGACGCTGCTGCCCCCGGTCGGGACCACGATCGCGACGAAGACGCGGACGAGGTGAAAATCGGCCGCAATGTACGCAGGAGGCTTTGCATTTCTGGTCCCTCGTACGCTTCCATGAAGTTGGCGAATAGCTGGGCCTCGACAGCGGTCCGCGTTGCTCGAGCCGATCGCCAAGCGCCGACGGCAGCGCCAAGAGCTCCGAGAGCCGAGAATGCCGCAAGTGTCAATGCGATGACGGGTGCGCTCAGTACAGTGGTTCCGTCCTCCAAGGCAATGCCCCCGCCCCGAGGACGTGCTTCACTGAGACTATCCGGTTCCAGGGGCACAATTACGGTCTGACCGACGCTCGTCTCATCGCCGGTGGTTGCCAAGGTTCCCGGTGCTTGTATGCCGAGGTGGCTTTGGAGCGCCGGCTCTCTCGTGACGGCGGCGAACATCGCGAGCATGAACACCAGGCCGGCACCGAGTGCGCCAAGCCGCATGAGCCAGTGCGCCTCGGGTACCCCGCGTGCCGCCACGTGCATGATGACGTAGAGGACGGCGCCAAGGCCCGCGGATGTGACCAAAGCAGTCAAAAGGTCCATGGGTGTCCCCTCCTTGAACGCGACAACGGAACCGTCGTCGCTATCGGCATATGCTCACTGCTACGCCACGCTCCACAGACAAGCCTGGGCCTCAACTCCCTCAAAGATGTAGACCGAGGCCTGCAAGGG